>CAMWXE010000022.1 GCA_947178145.1 uncultured Lachnospiraceae bacterium
AGGTCGGAAGACTCCTGAAGAAGATCTATACGCTAAGACTCACCAACATGGAAGTGGAGAGCATCTTTGCAGATATGGTCAAAGGGTGGTTTGGCGGCAGTGCGGAAGCGGCATACAATGATTTTATCAAAGCGCTTCTGCTCAATGATGTGGATTCGATGAATGAGTTTATGAATGAGATTGCACTTCAGAGCTTCTCAAATTTTGACATCGCCCAAAGTACATCGTCCAAAGATGCCCCAGAGCGTTTTTATCACGGTTTTGTGCTGGGGCTGATGGTGGAGCTTTCCGGGCGGTTTGTGATCACATCAAACAGGGAAAGCGGTTTTGGGCGTTATGATATCATACTCACACCCGGCGACAGGGAAAAGGACAATGCATATATTATAGAATTTAAGGTGCATAAGCCCTTGAAAGAAAAAGACCTTGCGGAGACAGTCGCAAACGCGCTGAGGCAGATTGAAGAAAAACAATATGCGGCACAGCTGCGTGCAGAGGGCTTTGCGCCGCAGCAGATCCGCAGGTACGGCTTTGCGTTTCGGGGGAAAGAGTGCCTGATTGGATAAGAGAATATGGATAAGAGAATATGAATAAGGAGGATTATGACCAATGGAAAAGGAATTAAAATCGCGCAGGGATATTCCTGTGGAATTGACGTGGGATCTGTCGCTGATCTATGCGACAGAGGAGGAGATGAATCACGATGTGGAGCGGGCGAAATCGCTCTGCAGCAGCATGGTGCAGGCGTACAAGGGCAAACTGGACACGCCGCAGGCGATCAATGCCTGTCTGGACGACTTAAGAGAGTTCAACCGTCTGATTGTGCTGATCGGAAATTACTGTGATCTGGCGGTGTCTGTCGATTATTATGACACGCACAATCAGGAGCGCAACGAGGCGTTTTCAAGTCTGATGGCGGAAATGCTCAGCAAGCTCAGTTTCATCGACAATGAGATAGCAGGTCAGGAGGACGCAGTGATTCAGGAGGCAGTCGAAATCTCCGCAGAAAACAAACACTATCTGCAGAATCTCCTGCGCATGAAACCGCACCTGCTCCACCCGGAGACGGAGCGTGCCCTGGCAGCGCTGTCCCAGACGATTCAGGCGCCCTACCAGATATACAATATGGCAAAGCTGGCAGACATAAGGTTTGACTCCTTCACCGTAAATGGCAGGGCGTATCCCCTGGGCTACTCCCTGTTCGAGGACAATTATGAGTATGAGGAGGATACAGCAGTTCGGCGCAGCGCTTTTGCCGCGTTTTCGGCAAAGATACGCGAGTACGAGAATGTGACTGCGGCAGCTTACAACACACAGGTGCAGACCGAGAAGACCCTTGCAACACTCAGGGGCTTTGACTCCGTGTTTGACAGCCTCCTTTTCGGACAGAAGGTTACGAGGGAGATGTATCACCGTCAGATCGACCTGATCACGGAGAAGCTGGCGCCGCATATGCGCAGATACGCCCGTCTGCTCAAGAGAATACACAGGCTCGACCGCATGACGTTTGCAGATTTAAAGATCGCCGTTGATCCGGAATATGACCCGAAAGTGACGATTGAGGAGTCGAGGGAGTATATCGAGAAGGGACTTTCCGTTATGGGAGAGGATTATGTGGAGATGGTGCGGGAGGCTTACCGCGACCGGTGGGTTGATTTCGCCCAGAATCAGGGAAAATCGACAGGCGGATTCTGTGCAAGTCCTTATGGAAAAAATTCATTTATCTTATTGTCGTGGAATGAGCGCATGTCAAACGTCTTTACACTGGCGCATGAGTTGGGACATGCGGGGCACTTTAAGTCCTGCAACAGCAGCCAGTCCATCTTTGACACCGATGTGTCTACGTATTTTGTGGAAGCGCCCTCGACGATGAACGAGCTGCTGATGGCGCATTACCTGTTGAAGACGAACCCGGACCCGCGGTTCCGCCGCTGGGTGTTGTCCTGTATGATTGGCAATACGTACTATCACAATTTTGTCACGCATCTGATGGAAGCGGCTTATCAGAGAGAGGTTTACAAGATCGTCGACGACGGCGGCAGTGTCAACGCCGAGACGCTTACCCGGCTCATGCGGGAGACGCTGCAGGCCTTCTGGGGTGAGGATGTGGAAATCTCAGACGATGCGGCGCACACATGGATGCGCCAGCCGCACTATTATATGGGGCTGTATTCCTACACCTACAGCGCGGGACTTACTGTTGCCACACAGGTGTGCAGGCGCATAGAGAAGGAGGGAGCACAGGCCGTGGAGGACTGGAAGAAGGTGCTCGCCGCAGGCAGCACGCTCGACCCGGTGGGACTGGCGAAACTTGCAGGAATCGATATCACCACGGATGCGCCGCTCCTGGATACCATAGCCTATATCGGGGAGATCATTGATGAGATTGAGAAATTGACAGATTGCTAGAGTGTGTTTGAAAAATGCTTTCTGTCAGATGTGTGTCACAATTTGTGGGAGATTAAGTCATCCTACAGATGACTCGCCAAATGAAGGGTGCATAGGAGGCAAAGGCATAAAGGGCAATGCCTTATGTAACCTGAATTTGGTGCAAATATCACGCAAAGTGGTGAATACGACGCGTACGCGTCGTTATGCAGATGGCAGGAATGGTTTTTCGAACACGCTCTAGGCTGCCTTGGGGAGTGAGGTTGAATATGAACAAAATGATCGTTTATCATGGCAGTACAGAGATTGTACGAGAACCAGAAATTCGAATAACTAAATTTAATAAAGATTTTTATTTTGGCTTTTATTGTACAATAATGAAAGAGCAGGCAAAACGTTGGGCTATGCGGTTTGGGAGAAGTGGATATGTCAGCTGTTATGAATATACTCCGAATAAAGAATTGAAAATGCTTAAATTTGATAAAATGACAGAGAGCTGGCTGGATTTTATTGTGGATTGTCGTGCTGGGATTGCCCATGACTATGATATTGTAGAAGGACCAATGGCGGATGATACAATTTATAACTATATTCAAGGCTTTATTGATGGGAAATATTCAAGAGCCGCGTTTTGGGAGCTGGCAAAATTTAAGTATCCTACACACCAAATCAGCTTTCATACAGCAAGAGCATTGAATACCCTGAGATTTATAGAGGGAGTTTTAGAAAATGAAGAATAATAATGATTTGTTTTTTGTGTGCAGTTTAATTGAGTATATTGCCAGAAAAACGAAAAACCGCAGATATGATGTTGTAATGCAATTGGGAAATGATATACAGCAGATATATGAATATGCAGATGTTTTTCACTGTGAGTCAATAGAGAAGGTTGCAGACGATTTTATACAAAAAGATGCTATAACAGAGGGAAATTATGATAATCTAATCAATTGTAAGTACACAATTCCAGATTATTGGGATATCGGGGAAGTCTTTGCGCGTTTGATTGAAGATTGTTATGGGGAGGAAGAGGTTGTAAAAGGAATCAACGAAGTATATCGATCCTGGCTGGCGGATCGGATTTTAATGTTTAATTCGGATTTATATTATCAATCAAGAGAATATATTGCAGTTTGCTATAAGGAGGGAGAGCTGTTATTGGCATAGTAAGAAAATCGTAAGATTCCCGGGAGAAAATCTTCATAAAGGCGATAGAAATCCTACAAACATCAGGGAACTTGTTCTGATACAATGACTGCATCATAATGAGTTCCTTTTTGTGTTAAGAAATCATTATGCAATCTTAATCATTTTTAAGGATTTGCATCATTGGATATTAAAAAATTTTTCCGTATACTCGTTACATATCGCAAAGAAATAATGGATTTCCGAGTGAATTCTTTTGGGATTGTTTTTTAGAGAATACTTAGAGATCGTTATGTTATTATAAAACATTGAAAACAAGAAGAGGAAGGGGAATGGAGAGAGATGAAAAACATAGTCGTTATTTTTGGAGGGGCATCTTCGGAGTACGAGGTTTCGCTGCAGTCAGCATATGCAGTGATCAACAACATTGACAGGGAAAAATACAACCCGGTGACAGTCGGTATCTCGCGGGAGGGAAGCTGGTTCCATTTTACAGGGGATATCGACAAGATCAAGGAGAATACATGGTGCAATGCGGCGGACTGTGTACCTGCGGTGATTTCGCCGGACAGGACAGCGCACCAGTTGATTCTGTTACAGAAAGAAGGGATCAAAACCATTTCAATCGACGCAGTTTTTCCTGTGCTGCACGGGCGCAACGGCGAGGACGGAACGGTTCAGGGGATTGCGGAGCTTGCAGGGATTCCGCTTGTCGGCTGCGGCACACTGGCATCTGCGCTCTGTATGGACAAGGACAGGGCGCACAGGCTGGCGGGACTGGCAGGCGTGCGTGTGCCAAGGGCGATGGTGCTGACAGATAACAGTGCAGTCAACAAGGCGTTTGATTTTGCAAGGGAAATCGGATTTCCGGTCTTTGTTAAGCCTGTGAAAGCAGGTTCTTCCTATGGCGTGACAAAAGTGGAGGACATGGAACAGCTCTCACCGGCGGTAGCACTCGCTTTCCAATATGACAACCGTGTCATTTTGGAGGAGACAATCGAAGGCTTTGAGGTGGGCTGTGCCGTCTGCGGCAGCGACAGGCTGACTGTCGGGGAAGTCGATGAGATTGCGCTTGACCAGACAGGATTTTTTGATTACACGGAGAAATACACACTCAAGACCGCAGCGATCCATGTGCCGGCGAGGATTTCGTCAGACAAAGCGCAGGAGATCAAGGAGGCTGCCAAAAGGATTTACAAAGCACTGGACTGTTCCGGCTTTGCGCGGGTGGACATGTTTCTGACGCCGGAGGGTGAGGTTGTATTTAATGAGGTGAATACGATACCAGGATTTACAGAGCACAGCCGCTATCCGGGCATGATGAGGGCGGCAGGATACAGCTTTGCCGGGATACTGGACAGAATTATCGGGCAGTGTTTTGAGAAAGATGAATGACTGGAAACGGAAGATGGAACGGTTAAAAGGGGGACAACAGGATATGAAAACAGTTTTGTTAAAATACGAGGATATTCACAAGGGATATCTGATTTTAGTGAACAAAGAATACCGATATTACGAGCAGCGTCAGAATCTGTCCTATGCAGGCGTATGGAACGGTGAGGAGATTTTGTATGGGAGCATGCCCCTAGAGAGCATGCTCTTGGAGAGCATGCTCTTGGAGAGCAGGGCAAATCACGAGCTGAACAAGCTGATGGAGGAGATTGGCGGCTGGAAATATATCGTACCAGTGAGCGCGTGGCGTTCTCTTTCGGAGCAGCAGGAAATCTGGGATCAGTCCCTGCAGGAGAGCGGACAGGAGTTCACGGAACAATATGTCGCCATTCCCGGACATAGCGAGCATCAGACCGGGCTGGCGATAGACCTTGCATGGAAACAGGAGGAGATTGATTTTATCCGCCCGTATTTTCCGTATGAGGGCATCTGTCAGACTTTTCGCCAAAAGGCAGTAAAGTATGGACTGATACAGCGCTACCAGGAAGAAAAGCAGTCTGTCACACAGATAGGGCATGAGCCGTGGCATTTCCGGTATGTGGGGACACCGCATGCGGAGATTATGGCACAGAAGGGATTTGCGCTTGAGGAATATATTGCGTTTTTAAAGGATTTTTGTTATGGGAAAAATCCATTTATTTTTCAGAAATATAAGATATCTTTTGTGAAGGCAGCGGGTGATGTGACAGAGATTGCGATAGATGACGCGCATCCATACTGTATTTCGGGAAATAACTGTGATGGGTTTATCGTGACAGAGGTTATCGGAAAAGAGGATAGAGATGAGAGCTGAAGAGAAAAGCCATGAGAAGCGTTATACAGGAATCGACTTCTTTCGGCTGGCTGCGGCACTGTTGATCATCACGATTCACACATCGCCGCTTGCTGGTATCAGTGAGACGGGTGATTTCATTCTGACACGCATTGCCGCGCGTGTTGCGGTTCCGTTCTTCTTTGTGACTTCCGGATTTTTCCTGATTTCCAGATACAATTACCAGATTGGAAAATTAGGCGCTTTTGTGAGGAAGACAGCGCTGATCTACGGTGCTGCAATACTGATTTACATACCAGTCAATCTTTACAATGGCTATTTCAAAATGGAGAATCTGCTGCCCAATCTCATAAAGGATATTGTGTTTGACGGGACGCTGTATCATCTGTGGTATCTGCCAGCATCGATCACTGGCGGGGCGGCTGCGTGGTATCTGGTGAAAAAGCTGGATTACAAGAGGGCGTTTGCGGTGACGGCCGTGTTTTATCTCATCGGTCTGTTCGGGGACAGTTACTATGGACTGGCGGAGAAAAATCTGGTTTGCAGCCGTTTTTATGCGCTTCTTTTTCAGGTATCAGATTACACGAGAAACGGCATTTTCTTTGCACCGGTCTTTTTCGTAACAGGCGGGTTTATCGCGGACCGCAAGGAGGAAGCTGCATGCAATGAAACGCAATGCAGGGATTCTGAGCCGCGAAAAATGGCGTCTGTAAAAGATGGCGTCTGCTTTGGGCTGATACTGGCACTGATGCTGGCGGAAGGGCTTACGCTGCATCATTTTCAGATACAAAGGCATGACAGTATGTATGTGTTTCTGCCGCCGTGTGTGTACTTTCTCTTTTCTTTCCTTCTGCAGTTCAGGGGAAAGCGCCATGCGTGTCTGCGGGATGTGTCGCTGATCGTCTATCTCATCCACCCGATGATGATCGTCGTGATCCGCATGTTTGCAAAGCTGCTTCAGATACAGGGGCTGCTCGTGGACAATAGTGTGGTTCATTTCCTCGCAGTCACAGCGGCATCGGTCGGGTTCAGCGTGGCGGCGGCAGGATTGTGGAGCCGGTATGGGCACAGACATAAACAGCGCAATACCGATACCGACAGGGCCTATATAGAAATCAATCTGGAAAATCTGGAGCACAATGTAGCGGTTCTGGGCAGGGCAATGCCACGGGGATGTGAGCTGATGGCGGTAGTGAAAGCGGAGGCATACGGACATGGAATCTGTGAAATCGCGATACATCTGGACAGAATCGGTGTCAGGGCGTTTGCAGCGGCCACGATTGACGAGGGTATCAGACTGCGCAGATGCGGTATCAGGGGCGAAATTCTGATTCTTGGCTACACAGCGCCTGAGCGGGCAAGAGAGCTTCGCAAATACGACCTTACGCAGACACTAATTGATTATGACTATGCCTGCAGACTGGCGGAGCAGGGCTGCACGGTCAAGGTTCATATGAAAATTGACACAGGGATGCACAGGCTTGGATTTGATTCTGATTTTAATATAGAAGAAATCCTGTGTGTCTTTGCGATGGAGCATCTTGTCATAAACGGCATCTATACCCATCTGTGTGTCGCGGACAGTCTGGAGGAAGAGGATGTCCGTTTTACAAAACAGCAGATTGCAAATTTTTACGGCGTTTTGAGACAGTTGAAAAAGGAAGGGATACGCATTCCGAAAATCCATATACAGAGCAGCTATGGATTGCTGAATTACCCGGAACTAAAATGCAATTATGTCAGGGCGGGAGTCGCCCTGTACGGTGTCCTGAGCACTCCGGATGCACAGACGAAACTGCAGCCTGACTTGCGGCCAGTGCTCGCGCTGAAGGCGAAAGTGATTCTGCTCAGGTTCGTTCCGCAAGGGGAATCCGTCGGTTACGGCAGAACCTTTGTCGCCGACAGGGACAGCGTCATTGCCATACTGCCCGTCGGCTATGCGGATGGGTTTCCGCGGAATCTGTCCGGCAGAGACAGCTATGTACTGATCAATGGGAGCTGGGCGCCGATTGTCGGGAGAATCTGCATGGATCAGCTTGCAGTTGATGTCACCGATCTTGCCGATATCGAAGTCGGCATGACCGCGACGCTGATTGGCAGTGATGGCAGTGAGACGAGCGATGCGCCGACGGTGGCTATGGATTCCGGGAGCATCACGAACGAGCTGTTGAGCCGTCTTGGGAGCCGCCTGGGAAGAATATGAAAATGAAGGCACCCATCCTGACGTTGGATTGGTGCCGAGATTTTTTTAGTAACTGTCAATAAGTTATGTAATTTCATGCTGCTCCGCCAGTTTTTTCATGCACATCCAGTAATTTCTTTCTCTCGTGGATTTTGCATTCCGAATATGTTGTTCTATCACACCTTTTTCGGACATCCAGTCTGTTCGAATGGATCCGAGATCCAGGCAGTGTATTGCCTCCTGGATTTTGCTTTCTGACAGACCAGCGCTTTGCATCCGCTCCAGCATCGCAGATGCTTTTCGCACATAGCAGGAATTGTAGAACATGCCCATATCCGGCCGATATTCCAGATCAAAAATGCGGGTTCCTTTGGTGTTTGGAAGGAAACAGGAATCCTCAGAGGATTCTGTGATGTGCAAATAATATAGGGTTGCATTTTCTTTTCCCTCTTTTTTCCGGATGATTCGACCAAGGCGCTGAATTCTCTGGCGCTGGGTTGAGGTGCCGGACAGGATGATGCCAACTGCAGCATCTGGGACATCGACACCTTCATCAATGGCTTTACAGGCAATCAGTATTCGGATATCCCCCAGCCGAAAACGTTCCAAAGCGTTTTTGTTTGCCTGTGGTCCAAGCCTGGAATGATAACGTGCGACTTTACCAGAGTACAAGTCACACAGTCGTTCATATAACGCCTCAGCTTGACGAATGCGCTCGCCAAATATCAGTATTTTATTCTGTATGCCCAGATATCGTACCAGGTCATATGCGCAGTTGATCCGCTCGGCAGCCATACAGACTAAGCTTTTCCTTTTGTAGGACAAACGCATATATTGGCGGGCAGTGTCCGCAATGCGCCTGTCTTTGTCCCCGGTGAGCTTTCGCAGCAGTTCGAAGCGCTCTCTCTGGTCAAGTTTGTCGAGAATGGGATAGGATGAGAGCAGCGTGAAATACAGTACGGACATCCGCTCAGAGAGCTCTTCATATTCAATCCGTTCCTCCTGCTCGAAAGAGAGCCCGATATGAAAAATATCGTAAGGACATACAGTGCGCCGTGCCGCGGCTGCATCCATTCCATAGCTGTAAATTTTGCGTCCAAGAGCTGCGGCAAGTTCCTGTCCGGCTTGACCGGAGGGCAAAGTGGCAGAAAGCCCCAGCGAGAAGAAGCGATCTTTGTAAGGAGTGATATGTGGCATAAATTCAAAAATCAATTGATTTTGTCCGCTTACATAGTGGTGGCATTCATCTGCGATGAGCAGTACAGACTTACCATTGCGGAGCTCTGACAAAATCTGGCGTGCAAGCTCGTAGCGCGCAGAGTTTATCACATAGATCATGTAATCGCAGTCTGGCGGGGATTTGTATCCGCCTCCGCGCAGGCCGATTTGCTTCTGTATGTCTTTTTCGCTAAGAAAAGCTCTTAAAGCGCGGCTCCATTGGTGCATGAGTGTTCCAGTCGGAACGACGATTTTGACATGCAGCTCCATGTCCGCTCTCTGTGACAGGCGGTTTGCAGCAGTGAGTGCAAGCAGTGTCTTGCCTGATCCGGTCACAGCCTGCACCATTCCCCTGCCATTATTAGAAAACCACCGCCCGAGACATTCCTCCTGCCACTGATATAGTTTTTGTTCCATGATTGTGTTCCTTTGCTGTTGTGAAAGGCTTTTTCTGTTGTCAAAATGTGTGCAAAATTTGTTGCTGTGTACGCCTTCGACGAACAAAATCGTGGCGTGAACAGTAATACAGTAATAGTATATCAAAATTTCTGCTTATTTGAAACAAAATGTTGAAAAAATGTTCTGTTTCGGATATACTTTTTATAGTTTGTAAAGAATGGTCCTTTTCAAAACTATAAACAGATACTTGTGCTAAAATGCACAGATTGGAGAAAGAATGAATTACGAAGACTTTTATCAGGATCTACAGCCGCAGCAAAAAAGTGTGAAGGATGGGATTGCTTCCCTTCAGAAGTTGTTTAAGACAGTCAGCCGTGAGCTGGAGGGCGGGGATGTCAAAAATCTCGCCAAGGATTTGGAGGCTATGGCGCAGATGGTTTCAACGGTTTCGGAATCTGTGGATGCCATGAAGGCTGCTGCGGATGGATTTGACGCGAAAGGATATTTTGAGAGCGGGGAATTTGCGGAACAGATGCTTGCAGTCTGTGCAGAAAAGGGTGTGGATGTCCGCGGAGAATTTCCCGTCTATGAGATGTTTCCTTACCGTGTAAAGCTGGATCCGGAGAATCAGGACGTTTATTTAGACCGCAAGAAAGTGCAGTGCATGCGTCCCGGAAGCTTTGTGGATATCGTCAGGAACGGCCAGGAGAAGCTCAACAAGGCATCTTTTAATGCGGTATCCTTTGCCAGTGAACTGGCAGATGCCTATGACCTGGCTGTTATAAAATACAACAGGCAGCCATTTTCGGACATTTATCTGACAAATTTGTATAAGATTTTGGCGCCGATGAGCCGTTTTCGGAAAGATTATGACCAGCAGAGCTTTGCGTTTGACCTGGCAAGGTTATATATTTCCGGTATAGAGGAGACGAAAAACGGAAGAAAGTTTCAGTTTGGACCAAGCAGAGTTGGAGGGAAGGCGATCCGAATTCTGGACATGGAAGGAAAGGAACAGTTTCTTGCGACAATTCGTTTTTTTGAGTAGGCTGATGAGGGGGACATGCTATGGCAGAAACGTTGAATGAAATTTCCGGGATTGCGGCGGAGCAGCTCACCTGTGGGGTTGCGTTCCTCACTGATTTCTGGCGGGAAAAGTATCTTCAGGAATATATTAGGAACGGCGGGAGCAAGATCAAGTTTGTGACAGGGCGTCAGGGAAGTGGAAAAACACATTTTCTGCGGTTGATGACAGCGATTGCAAAAGAAGAAAATTATAAGACTGCGCAGTTTTCAGCAAAAGATATCTGGCTTCATGATTTTAAGGATATCTATGTGGAGATTCTCCGGCAATGTGATATCATGGGGTGTCTGGAGGCGGTCAGTCATCAGTTAATTGAGCAGATGGGATTTGATTTTCGGAATATTCCAGCGGAAATGCGTTTTATCGACTACCTTTCTCAAAATGATTCGGGTGATGCGATTACCAAGCGGGAGATTCGCTCTCAGCTGCGGGAAATCTTTTTGGACAACCCCTTGATGGACAATAATTTTGCCCTGGCATGCAGTATGCTTACGGGGAGTATTTTGGGATATCCTGTGTTGGAAGAGCAGAACAGGGAACTGCTGCTTGCATGGCTGGAGGGCGACCGCTCCATCAAACTGTCCCAGCTGCGGGCGCTGGATTTTTACCCTTGCCGAATCACAAAATACAATGCCAGACATATGCTTCGCTCTCTGGCAGAGCTGATACGCATGGGCGGGTATTCAGGCCTGTTTGTGACAATTGACGACATGGAGATTCTGACCAGTCGTTCCAGTCTGGAACCAGTACATTATACAAAGGTGAAGCGGGAAGATACGTATGAGAGTATCCGCCAGCTGATTGACGATATCGACAGCATGAGAAACATTCTGTTTGTGTATGCTTTTGACCGCGAACTGCTTGACAACGAAAATGCCGGGATAAAATCGTATCAGGCGTTGTGGATGCGAATTCAGAATGAGATTGTGGGAGAGCGTTTTAACCGTTTTGCGGATATGATAGATATGGACCAGCTGGCGGCACAGGAATATACACCAGATGTGATCGTTGCAATGTCCGAGAGCATTGCAGGTGCGCAGAACAGCACTATGGTCAGTCCGTTGGATCGGGAGGGCGCAGAACAGCTTGTAGAACGTGCACGCATGGGGGCGGTAGGCGTGCCGCAACTGATTCAGATGACGATGCAGGGGGTGGATGCGGATGTATGATATGGAAGCGAGACATATGATCGAAGCACTGCGCTCGGGGGTACCTTCCCGCGCTGTGGGGCAGTATTTTTCGGAGGCGCGTCCGAAAATCATGAAAGAAATTTCAGACCGGCTGGATCAGGTCTGTGAGCAGGGAAAGTCAAGCGGTATGGTGATTTGCGGAAAGTATGGGGAAGGCAAAACCCATCTGCTGAACACGGTATTTAGCCTGGCCCACTCCAACAGTATGGTAGTCTCCTATCTGTCGCTGAGCAAGGAAACACCGATGGATAAGCTCTATCTGGTGTATCAGAAACTGATACAGAATACCTATCTTCCCAAACGGGAGCAGCCGGGGTTTATGCATGAGGTAGAGAAAATATCTGCAAAAAACCCGATCGCAAACGAGATGATTTTATATGCTGCAAAACAGTTGGAGACCGATAAGCTGTATTATCTGTACCGCTCTTATCTCAACACGGAGGACCCGGACGAAAAGTTTTTGCTGCAGGCGGATCTGGAGGGAGATTTTATTGCAAATGCTTCGCTGAAAAAAATTTATCGGCGTATTTTTAATGCGCCTGTGAAGTACAATGTCAATTTTACCAAGACAAAGCACTGTGGGGACTACATTTCTTTTATGAGTCATCTGTTTACACAGATGGGGTATCATGGATGGGTGATTTTGGTTGACGAGACGGAGCTTATGGGGCGCCTTGGCAAAAAAGCGCGCCTGAATGCATACAGGAATATGGCGAAATTCCTGATGCCGAACATGTGTCCAGAGTCGACGTTCAGTATCTTTGCGCTCAGTGCCTCCTATGTGGAGGATGTCATTGAGGGAAAACATGAATATATGAACCTCGAGGAGATTTATCCAGAGGAACAGGAGCCGGCCAGATCGGTCCTGGATATGCTGACGAAGGCACCTCAGCTGCTGCCGCTGACGAAAGACGAAATCAACGAGGTATTGTGTAAGATACAGGATTTTCATGGCAAGGCATACGAGTGGACGCCCAGTTTGTCAGCGGCTTCGCTGACGGCATCAACACAGTCAGGCGGTTATCTGCTGCGCACGAAAATCCGCGCGGCAATCGAGTTCTTAGACCAGCTTTATCAGTATGGAAAGGCAGGAAATACGACCATCAATGAACTTGGCGAGGAGACATTTGAGGAAGATGTACCAGTGATTGATGATTTTTAATGGAATCAAATAAAAATGGCTGTCGGTGACAGCTTTTTTTATACAGTTTTTTATCGTTTCAAAGACTTTACAAATACCGCAATATTGCGTATAATTCTTTTATCAATTAATTTATAAAAGAGATGAAGAGAATGAAGCAGTCAACGGAAAAGAAAAGTATCGAGAAAAGAAATATCGCA
Source organism: uncultured Lachnospiraceae bacterium (assembly GCA_947178145.1). Lineage (GTDB taxonomy): Bacteria > Bacillota > Clostridia > Lachnospirales > Lachnospiraceae > COE1. The sequence goes on from CAMWXE010000022.1 coordinate 13,170, forward strand.
AAGTGTAAAATCTTAGATTTTATGTTGAATCAGGGCAGTACTACGAAGGCGGACATAGCAAAACAGTTGAATCTGAGTATGCCGACAGTTCTGTCAAACATCGGAGAACTGACGGAAAAAGGTCTTGTGATGGAAGTGGGGGAGATGGAGTCCACCGGAGGGCGCAAGGCGAGACGGATTTCCCTGAAGGAAGACTATTACTATGCGGTTGGCGTTGATATCACAGCACATCATATTGGTATGGTGCTGGTCAATTTTGGCGGAAAAATAATTCAGCAGCAGAGAGTCCGATTTGATTTTCAGACAGATATCGCGTACTGCAGACAACTGGCAGCGCAGATACAGGAGTTTTATAAGGATATCGCAGCAGAAGAGAAAATTCTTGGAATCGGTATCTCACTTCCGGGTATTATCAACGAGAAAGAACGTGTTCTGGTGAAATCCCATGCATTACAGTTGGAAAATTATAGTCTGAAAATGATAGAGCAGCTGTTTTCGTTACCCGTATATTTTGAGAATGACGCGAATGCGGCGATGCTGGCAGAGAATCCGCGGCAGTTGGGGGATGTCGTATACTTATCTCTGAATAATACGCTGGGCGGCGCAGTCTGTATTGATGGCAGGTTGTTTTCAGGGCAGAACTGCAAAGCAGGTGAGTTTGGTCATATGATTTTGCTGCCTGGCGGGAAGCAGTGTTATTGCGGGAAAGAAGGATGTGCAGATGCCTATTGTGCTGCGAGTGTGTTGTCTGATAACGGAAAGCGTTCGCTTGATACATTTATGCAGATGTTGGGAACGGATGCGGATGCAGACAGACAGTGGGAGGAATATCTGGAGAATCTAGCGATGCTGATATCGAATGTCCGCATGATTTTTGATACGGATATTATTTTAGGCGGTGATGTCGGGGGGTATCTGGAGAAATATATGATGGAACTGGCTGAAAAAGTGATGAAATATAATCAGTTTGACAAGGATGTAAGTTATCTGAAAAATTGCAGTTATCAGAAAGAAGCGTCCGCAGTGGGTGTGGCAAAGCATTTTTTTCAGTTATATGTAAATCAGATATAGCGATACAAGCAGGCGCTCCAATTGCATTTCAGGAGGCTTTGACGCAGCGCTCTTTTTTGGCATTATCCTTTTAGGAACTGTAGAAATGGCTGTGAAGGAGAAGCTGACTGTTTCGGAACGGAGGACACAAATGGATTTCGAATTGAAAAGAAGGCAGCAGTGCGTGATACGAGTGGACGAACACGAGACGGAGGCGGTAAAGATTGCAGTCGCCAATCTGGTAAGAGATTTAGAGTGCACTTTGAATTTAGTGGCACAAGTGTCACAAATAACTGTGGGATGTAATGAAAAAGATTGCAAGAAAGAAGGGTATGCCGAGATTCTGGTTGGAACATTCCACGTGTCAGAGGTGTTTGACGAATTTGTAGATTTTACAGACCTGTGTGATGAGACAAACAGATTGAGAAAGGAAGCATATTTACACAGGATTTCCAACGGCAAGCTGATCATTGCGGGCAGTGACAGGCGCGGAACGATTTATGGGATATATGATTTGTGTGAAGCTTTGGGCGTATCTCCATGGCATTTCTGGGCGGATGTGCCAGTGCGGAAAAAGCAGGAGTTTCTGCTGCCAGAAGATTATGAAAAGGTGGACTATCCTTCGGTGGAATACCGCGGTATTTTTATCAATGACGAGGAAGAGCTGGATGCATGGGTAGAGAATTACATGGGAGAAGCGACAATTGGACTGAAAACATATGAGAAAGTGTTTGAGCTGCTGCTGCGGCTGAAGGCAAACTATATCTGGCCGGCAATGCATGTCAATTCGTTCAACTTAACCCGGGAAAACGGTGCATTGGCAGACCGCATGGGCATTGTGGTCGGAACTTCCCACTGCGATATGCTGATGCGCTCCAACAATCGGGAGTGGAAGCCCTGGATTCAGAATAAGGGGTATACGGATGCAGTTTACGACTATTCTATCGAGGGACGAAACAGGGAAATCCTGCGGGAATACTGGAAGGAGAGTGTGGAGCAGAACCGGGATTTCGAGGTGTGTTACACACTTGGCATGCGTGGTATTCACGATTCCGGGTTTGAGACGCGGGCGTTGAAAGGGAAAAGTGAGGAGGAAATCAGAAATGCGAAAATAGCACTTTTGGAGAAGGTTATTGCGGACCAGCGTGAGATACTAAAGGACACACTTGGACACGAGACGATGATGACTTTTATCCCATATAAAGAAGTGCTGGAGCTGTATGACAATGGTTTGAACATACCAGAGGACATGACGTTAGTGTGGGCTAATGACAACTATGGCTATATCCGCCGTTATCCGTCTGAGAAGGAGAAGAGACAAAGGGGCGGCAATGGTATTTACTATCACAATTCTTACTGGTCACCGCCAAGCATGTCCTATGTGTTTCTCTGTTCGATTCCGCTGGCGCATACCAGGAATGAGCTGCAGAAGGCGTGGAATGAGGGAATCCGTAAGCTGTGGGTGCTCAACAGCGGTGCCATGAAACCGTTAGAGCAGGAGATTACTTTTTTCCTGAGACTGGCGTGGGAAATCGGAAAGCAGGGTGTACTGACAGAGGATGTGGAGGCCTTTGTCGAGGACTGGATTGACAAAACTTTTACAGGAAAAATCGGCAGTCAGGTTTCTGTGCTGCTCAACGATTTCTCACAGCTGACCAATGTGCGCAAGGTGGAGAACATGGACTGTGATGCCTTTTCACAGACTGCATACGGTGATGAGGCAGCAGTGCGTATTCAGCGGTATGAGGAGCTGTTTTCGCAGGGAAATATGTTGTATGAAAGGCTTCCTAAGGAGGAAAGAGACGCCTTTTTCCAGCTGGTACTGATGCGGATTCACGCCGCTTATTTCACGAATCTTTCATATTATTATGGAGACAGGAGCACACTGATGTACGAGCGTGGGAATATGCAGGCGGCAGCTTACTACACAGGGAAAGCAAGGGAAGTGGAGGATGCTCGCAGACGGCTTCTGCATTATTATAATTATGAAATGTGTGGTGGAAAATGGAATGGTATCTTGAATCCGGAGGGATTCCCTCCCCCGCGCACAGCGATGATGCCAGTCTGCACCCCGCCGTTAAAAATCGAGGGAGAACCTGCTATGCGCGTGGATATCTGGAATGGGGAGGCAGCGCTTTGCTTTGGGATGCCTGGGGAGAAATGGATTGAGATTGGCAATACAGGCTCCGGTCAATTTGTGGTGCGGATACAGGCGCCAGAGTGGGTGACACTCTCTGAGACACAGGCTGTAATCCAAGGGGAGAAGAGAATCCTTGTGCGTGTGTCTGATGTTTCCAGAGACCGCGAGGGGGAGCTTTTAATAGAAAGTATGGGCGATGTGCGGCGTGTTCCGATTCGGACGGTGCAATCAGAATATGCGAAAGATGGTTGTGCGCTGGAGGAGGACGGGCTGATTGTGTTGGAGGGAGACGCTTTTGAGAACGTGGATTCGCAGAATGAAAATAGCAAGTCATATCATCCGACAGGGAAAGACTTTAAACTGGTTCGCAGACTTGGGCGTATGCAGAGGAATCTGGTGGAGGCATGTGTACAGAGTGTGTGTGATGACAAATACATAGAAGTAACACCAATAAAAGAAATAATGTCAAAAGCGCAGCCTCTGTGTTACCGCTTCGCAACAGTTAGCAAGGGAGAATTTCTGCTCGAAATTCATCGGTTCCCGTCGCTCAATTCTGTCGGCAGAATTCGAATAGGAATATCGCTGGACGCAGGGCCAGTACAGATTGTCGAGTCGTTTTCTAATGATGAGTGGCGCGGCGGCTGGAAAAAGAATGTGCTTAACAACGTAGACCGCCTCTATTCGAAACTTTCGGTTTCAGAGGTGGGAAGGCATCAGCTTTGCGTGTGGGCTATTGACAAATATTTTGCTTTTTCACGCATTGTAATCTATACGAGTCCGAGGAAAGAAAATAATCTGGCTGGTATCCGAGGAGCGCAGCCACTGCCGGTCGAACGGGACTGGCCTGTGTGGTGTGATCTGTTTTATGGAAAATATGAGTTATTACCCAGACCTGTATTTTATGCAGCTCCTGAGAATAGCAGTGACACGATTGCCGTGACTTGTCAGATGGTGCAGGCGGAAAGCTATGGAAGAGAAGTGACACCGGACTGGTATCGGGAGCGCGGGAAACAGGTCTTTGCGGAAGCTGACGGTGCGATTCGGATTGACGCGGCGGCAGTGCTGGCACAGAGTGATTGTGCATGGATAGATTCTCACAGTGATAAAGGGCTTTGGCGTCATTGCAGCAGCGAATCGTTTGGGCGCAGCGGGCTTGCCATGTACATCAGGACACCAGAGCTGAGTTGGACGCCAGAGCGCGCGCCCAGTTTGAATTATCGCATTCAGTGCGAGGGTGGTAGATATACTTTGTGGATATTAGCCAAATTCAACGTGCGGGAGGAAGGTCTTTTCGGCATTGGAATAGACAGGGAAATCATACCACAGAGCAGATTATATGGAAATGGCAGGCTGTGGCGTTACGAGACAGAGCAGATCTACTGCTGGGTGCCGGCAGCGCAGATACAGTTTGGCAGAGGGGAACATGTGCTGCATATCTATGCGCCTGCATCAGGCATGCGGTACGACAGGTTGTACCTGACAAGCGGAGGAGAAAGACCGCCAATGGATTCAGAGTGGATGTAGGTGCAGAGGATGGTCTTATTGGGGGAACAATATGGCTGGACAGGAAAAGTTCATTTAAAATTCATTGAATTTATATGTGTTATCTGCTACAATAGTCATTGATTTGTGCAGTTATGGTTTTATGTTAATCAAAATCGTGCTGCGAAAAGAAGTTTTTTGTAACAATGCATTCTTCTGTTCGGTTGAACAGATATGACGGCATGGTTATAATAGATTATTTAGATTGGAGCTGCAGATGAGTATTATAGAAAAAGTATTCGGTACACACAGTGATCGCGAACTAAAAAGAATTGAACCCATCGTAAAAAAGATTGAAAGCTATCGCGACGAGATGGGAAAGCTCAGCGACGAGGAACTTCGCGCCAAGACCACAGAGTTCAAGAAGAGAGTGGCGGAGGGCACCAGCCTCGACGACATTCTCCCGGAGGCTTACGCAGTTGTCCGCGAAGGCGCAAAGCGTGTACTCAATCAGGAACATTACAGGGTACAGCTGATCGGTGGGATTGTCCTGCATCAGGGGCGCATCGCAGAGATGAGAACCGGTGAAGGTAAGACACAGACAGCGCTTCTCCCCGCTTACCTGAATGCACTGGAAGGAAAAGGGGTACATGTTGTCACAGTCAATGACTACCTGGCAAAGCGAGATGCCGAGTGGATGGGGCAGGTACACGAGTTTCTGGGACTTAAAGTTGGAGTCGTGTTAAACGACATGAAACCCGACGAGAGGCGGGAGGCGTATAACTGCGATATCACCTATGTCACCAACAATGAGCTTGGCTTTGATTACCTGCGTGACAACATGGTAATCTACAAGGAACAGCTTGTGCTCAGGGAACTTCACTACGCTATCATTGACGAGGTGGATTCCGTGTTGATCGATGAGGCGCGAACTCCGCTGATCATATCAGGACAGAGCAGCAAATCCACAAAGCTCTACGAAGTATGTGATATTCTGGCAAGGCAGATGAAGCGTGGCGAGGACATTCCGGAAATGACCAAGATGGACTTCGTCATGGGCGTGGAACAGGAAGAGACGGGCGATTTTATCGTTAATGAGAAGGATAAGGTTGTAAATCTCACAGCTGCGGGCGTGGAGCGCGTGGAGAAATTTTTCCAGATTGAGAACCTTGCAGATCCTGAGAACCTTGAGATACAGCACAATATCATACTGGCATTAAGGGCGCACAACCTGATGTTCCGTGATCAGGACTATGTGGTGAAGGATGATGAGGTGCTGATTGTCGACGAGTTCACAGGACGTATTATGCCAGGACGCCGGTATTCTGATGGCCTGCACCAGGCGATTGAGGCAAAAGAGCACGTCAAAGTAAAGCGGGAAAGCAAGACACTTGCGACGATCACATTCCAGAATTTCTTTAACAAGTTTGTCAAGAAGTGTGGTATGACTGGTACAGCGCTCACAGAGGAAAAGGAGTTTCGCGATATCTACGGAATGGACGTTGTTGTCGTTCCGACAAACCGTCCGGTAGTGCGTATCGATCATCAGGACAGTGTATACAAGACGAGAAAAGAGAAGTTGAAGGCAATTGTGGAAGCGGTGGAGAAAGCACATTCCACAGGGCAGCCTGTCCTTGTTGGTACGATTACAATTGAGGCGAGCGAGGAATTGAGCAAAATGCTCACAAGGCGCGGCATTCAGCACAAAGTGTTGAACGCAAAGTTCCATGAACTCGAGGCGGAAATCGTAGCTGACGCCGGACAGCACGGATCTGTCACGATCGCGACCAATATGGCGGGGCGTGGTACCGATATCAAGCTTGACGAGGAGGCGAGAGCAGCAGGCGGCCTCCTGATTATCGGCACGGAGCGCCATGAGTCAAGGCGTATTGATAACCAGCTGCGAGGCCGTGCTGGCCGTCAGGGAGATCCTGGTATGTCACGGTTTTATATTTCACTCGAGGACGATCTCATGCGTCTGTTCGGTTCCGAGCGTCTGATTAATATGTTCAATACACTTGGGATTCCCGAGGGGCAGGAGATTGAGCACAAGATGCTCACAAGCGCCATCGAGAACGCGCAGAAGAAGATCGAGAGCAACAACTTTGGCATCAGAAAAAATCTTCTGGAATACGATCAGGTCATGAATGAACAGCGCGAGATTATCTATGAGGAGCGCCGCCGTGTTCTTGACGGTGAGAGCATGCGGGATGCAATCTACAAGATGATTACGGATATTGTCGAAAGCTCGGTGGACACGGCAATCAACGACGATCTGGAGCCGGAAGAGTGGGATTTGAAGGAATTGAACACACTGCTTCTCCCGATTGTCCCGATTCATCCGGTAGTGCTTGAGCGCGTGTCCAAGAAAACGAAAAACGGGTTAAAGCACCAGTTAAAGGAGGAGGCAGTCAAGCTCTATGAGAGCAAGGAGGCTGAGTTCCCCGAGTCGGAAAATATACGTGAGATTGAGCGCGTCCTTCTGTTGAAGGTGATTGACCGCAAGTGGATGGATCACATTGATGACATGGATCAGCTGCGTCAGGGTGTAGGCCTGCAGGCGTACGGCCAGAGAGATCCGCTTGTGGAATACAAGATGAACGGGTACGAAATGTTTGACGCCATGACAGCCAATATCAAGCAGGATACAGTGCGCCTGCTGCTGCATGTAAAGGTGGAACAGAAGGTAGAGCGCGAGGAAGTGGCAAAAGTTACCGGAACGAACAAAGATGATACCCTGCAGAAGGGACCCAAGATGCGGGCTGAGGCAAAAGTATATCCAAATGATCCCTGCCCGTGTGGAAGCGGAAAGAAATATAAACAGTGTTGTGGCAGGAAAGCGTAAAACGGTTTTGTGCTATTTCAGATAAGAAAAAGGTGGTGAACGCAATGGTAGAACTCGACCAGATGAAACAGGAGTTACAGACCTACGAAAGTCCATTAGCGGAAGTGAGGGATTCACTTTGACCTCGCTAATAAGGAGAGGCGGATCGAAGAGTTAGAGCGCGAGATGGAGGCACCTGGATTTTGGGATGATCCTGACCGCTCAAACAGACAGATGAAAGAACTAAAACAGTTAAAAGACACCGTGGAACAATGCAGCGGGCTTAAGTCGCAGTACGAGGATATTGAGACTTTGATTGAAATGGGATATGAGGCGCAGGACGCTGAGATGATACCGGAGATTCGGGAAGAGCTGGACGGGTTTATCGAGACATTTGAGGCGCTCCGCATCAGCACACTGTTGTCGGAGGAATATGACAAGTGCAATGCAATCCTGAAATTGAATGCGGGTGCAGGGGGCACAGAGAGTTGTGACTGGGCAGGAATGCTCTACCGTATGTACACCCGATGGGCAGAGCGGAAAGGATTTTCCGTCGAAGTGCTGGATTTTCTTGATGGGGATGAGGCGGGCATCAAATCCGTCACCTTTCAGGTGAACGGTGAGAATGCCTATGGATATCTCAAGTCGGAGAAAGGCGTGCACAGACTTGTGCGCATCTCACCGTTTAACGCGCAGGGAAAGCGTCAGACTTCCTTTGTGTCGCTTGACGTCATGCCCGATATCGAGGAAGACCTGGATGTGGAGATTAACGAGGATGATCTGCGGATTGATACTTACCGAAGCAGTGGTGCAGGCGGTCAGCATATCAACAAAACCTCCTCGGCGATTCGCATTACCCATATACCGACGGGAACTGTGGTACAGTGTCAGAACGAGCGCTCCCAGTTCCAGAACAAGGACAAGGCGATGCAGATGCTGAAGGCAAAACTGTATCTTTTAAAACAGGAGGCAAATGCAGAAAAGCTTTCTGATATACGCGGCGAGGTGAAGGAAATCGGATGGGGTAATCAGATTCGCTCCTATGTCATGCAGCCCTATACCATGGTGAAAGACCACAGGACGAACTTTGAATCGGGAAATGTGGATGCGGTTATGGATGGCGCATTAGACGGATTTATCAATGCCTATCTCAAGTGGAAAAACACATAAAAAGCAGGCTTTGCCTGCTTTTTATGTGTTGGTAACTGTCTTATTGCGCACAGACATAATATCCAGATAAAAATTTGTCAAGGCCATATTCATATAAGGAATCACCCAGATTAACGTGATGCCACATGTGAAGAGGCTGAGCAGGAATGCGGGGATAAAGCCAGCATATAGCAGAAATAATCGCAGTTTATTTCCATTCATGACTTCAAAGCTCTTTTTCAGAATGGTTGTCGCACTCCAGTTCGGAAAATCGAGGATCATGTAGAATGCCGGAAAAAAGGGCAGCGTCAATATGAGCGAAATGACAGCACACACAAACATGATCAGATAGAATTTCATCATGGCATTGTATAGAATACTGTAAGATTCCAGCAGTTCATAACTGTCAATGGTGCTTCCGGCGAGCAGGGCACGTAAGTCAGTGCCCCCGGATCCGCCCAAAAGAGGAATGGAATTTATTACATTCACGTATTGTACGGATGCGATTTCCAGCGGAATCATGCATATGGATTCGATGACAACAATAACAGCGCCAATTTTCAGGATCTTGACGGTATTTTGCTGAAAGCCGCAGAACAGATCTCTGATGGTGCTTGGCATACTGCAGGCTGATTTCAGGAAAATAAAAGCTGCTCCAACGTTTAAGACAGAGGCAATGACCTGCACGATAAATACGAAAATGTAGTTGACGGCAAACCCTATTGTAGTGCCTGCAGGAATCAGGGAGGATACAAGATCAACTGCCAAAAAGGATATGACAAATTTGAGCAGTACTGTTCCGATTAGGATTCCCAGATACTGGCCGGTCTGCATTCTTGCCAGAAATTTTATCTCAGAGTTGCTTTTATATTGTGGTTGCATAATTGTGAAGTCCTTTCTTGTCATACAAACAGCTGTATTGCCATGATGGCGAAACTTGTTAACACATTGTATCATGTTTAATACAAGAAAACAATGAAATCAAAGTGAAATTTTCTTGAATCGCTTTGAATTTTATCATATAATTGTAATATCGTTGTCTGAGTTGTTGTACAGACGGCAATATTAGGATAAAGAAGGAAAAGTTAAGCTATGGATATCATTTTAAAGCTAAAAGAAGAACTTAAAGTAGAAAAGTGGCAGGTTGAAGCTGCCGTAAAACTCATAGATGAGGGAAACACGATCCCATTCATCTCCAGATACCGCAAGGAAGTGACAGGGTCGCTCAACGATGAGGTGCTGCGAAACCTCAACGAGAGACTGGGCTATCTCAGAAATCTGGAGGAGAAAAAGGAACAGGTGCTTGGAAGCATCGAGGAGCAGGGGAAGCTCACCGACGAGCTGCGGGCAAAGATTCTTGATGCAGAGACAATGGTAGCTGTCGACGATCTGTATCTTCCATACAGACCAAAGAGAAAGACACGCGCCAGCGTTGCCAAGGAGAAAGGGCTTGGCGGACTGGCAGACATTATCCTTGCGCAGGAGACGACAAAGCCGCTGACGACAGAAGCGGAGTGTTTTGTGAGCGATGAAAAAGGCGTCAGCAATGTAAAGGAAGCCCTTCAGGGGGCCATGGATATTATTGCGGAAATGATATCGGATGAAGCAGATTACAGGACCTATATTCGCCAGGCAACGTTTGACGAAGGAAAGATTATAAGCACCGCCAAGGATGCAAAGGCGCAGAGCGTGTATGAAATGTACTATGATTTTGAGGACCCGGTCAATAAGGTTGCCGGACACAGGGTACTTGCACTGAACAGGGGAGAAAGTGAAAAGATTCTCACAGTGAAGATAGAGGCTCCCGCAGAGCGCATTATCCGCTTTCTTGAGAAAAAAATCATCACAAAGGACAACGAAAATACGACGCCGGCATTGCAGGAGACCATAGCAGACAGCTACAACAGGCTGATTGCGCCGGCCATCGAGCGGGATATCAGAAATGAGCTCACGGAGAAAGCAGAGGACGGTGCAATCGCTGTGTTTGGCAAGAATTTGGAGCAGCTTCTCATGCAGCCTCCAATTGCCGGGAAAGTCGTTCTCGGCTGGGACCCTGCTTTTCGGACAGGCTGTAAGCTTGCCGTGGTAGATGAGACAGGAAAGGTGCTGGACACCAAGGTCATCTATCCGACTGCGCCCCAGAACAAAGTAGAGGAGGCAAAAAAGGAGCTGAAAAAGCTGATCAGCAAGTACAATGTGAGCTTGATTTCTGTCGGAAACGGGACTGCCTCCCGCGAGTCCGAACAGGTGATTGTGGACTTGATCAAGGAACTCGACACGCCGGTACAGTACATCATCGTAAACGAAGCGGGCGCATCTGTATATTCCGCGAGTAAGCTTGCAACAGAGGAGTTTCCGAACTTTGATGTGGGGCAGAGAAGTGCAGCGTCCATCGCAAGGCGCTTGCAGGACCCGTTGGCGGAGCTTGTAAAGATTGATCCGAAGTCTATCGGGGTAGGGCAGTACCAGCACGACATGAACCAGAAAAAGCTCAGCGAAGCGCTGAACGGAGTCGTGGAGGATTCCGTCAACAAAGTCGGTGTGGATCTGAACACTGCATCCGCGTCACTGCTGGAATATATATCGGGTATCAACAAGACCATCGCCAAAAACATTGTCGATTACAGGGAGACAAACGGGCGCTTCCGGAACAGAAAGCAGTTGTTGAAGGTGGCAAAGCTGGGGCCGAAAGCCTATGAGCAGTGCGCGGGATTTATGCGCATACTTGACGGAGACAATCCGCTGGATGCCACAAGCGTACATCCAGAGTCTTATGATGCGGCGCTAAAACTGTTGGAGAAGCTCAATATTTCCATGGATGATTTAAAGGAAATCCAGAAAAAAGCGGTGTCTGCAAAATCTGCGAAACCGACAAAGCAGGACAGCAAAAACAGTAAAAAGAACGCTAAAAAACAGAGTATTGTCATCAAAAACACCAATACAGCTATGGGAAAAGCGCTCGCAGCCGCCATGGGCAGCGTGACACTTGACGCACCGCAGGCGCAGAGCAGGCAAGAGGAAACGGCTGCACAACAGATCGAAGGCGGACTGGAGAGACGCGTCAAGGACAAAAAGAAGATGGCAGAGGAGCTTGGAATCGGTGAGATTACGCTGACGGATATCCTGAAAGAGCTTGAGAAACCTGCGCGAGACCCGCGCGAGAACATGCCGAAACCCATTCTCAGAAGTGACGTTCTCGAGATGAAGGACTTAAAACCGGATATGATATTAAAGGGAACTGTCCGAAATGTCATTGATTTCGGTGTCTTTGTAGATATCGGCGTACATCAGGATGGTCTGGTGCACATTTCCCAGATTACCAATAAATTCATTAAACATCCGCTCGAGGCAGTCAGCGTCGGGGATATTGTGGATGTGAAGGTGCTCGATGTGGATCTTGCGAAGAAGAGAATATCTCTGACAATGCGGCTGGATCAGGATAGCAAAAAGTCTTAATTTATCTCAGAAGTTCGGACAAATACAAAAGTCCATGCTCAGCGATAGAAATATGCTGAGCATGGACTTTTTTGTATGCTTTAGAATGTGATTTCAATCACAGATGCACCCTGGTCAGGTGTGACGATCGAATCATTTTCCTCAATTGTCAAAAAGCCGTTTACAGCATTGGCTGCGCGCATATTTACCATGCGGATTGTGTATGGCTTGCTGCCTTCAGCAGTCACGAGAATGCTGTGCCCCTGTCTCTTTATGGAAGCAGAGAGCTCTACAGTATTGTTCATGCTGTATACTTCTGTGTCAATTTTGATTCCGTCGTGAACGGCGTAGACGCGGAGTTCACAGCTGTCAGCATAGTCGTAATCCGGTCTGTCGTCACGTGCACCGACCACCACAACCGAATTCTCACGCACCATCAGGGGAATGCTGAGATAGCTGTGCTGTTCTGCAATCCATGTGCCGCCTCTGTATTCCTTTCCAGTAAAGAAGTTTGTCCAGATACCCTGCGGCAGATAGTATTCCGCCAGGCTCTCGTCGTTGAAAATCGGAGCCACAAGCAGACTGTCACCGAGCATATACTGTTTGTCGAGATAGTGACAGTTCCGGTCCTTTGCAAACTCAAGCACCATGCTTCTCATAGTTGGAATGCCCTGTGTGGCAGCGGTGATAGCGGTCTTATAAAGATAGGGCATCAGCTTTGCTTTCAGGCGTGTGAAGAAGCGGACGACATCGACAGCCTCCTCGTCATACGCCCATGGCACACGGTAGGACTGGCTGCCATGGAGCCTGCTGTGGGAGGAGAGCAGACCAAAAGCCACCCAGCGCTTGTAGACATCAGCCGTGGAAGTATGCTCAAACCCTCCGATATCATGCGCCCAGAAACCAAACCCGGACATACAAAGGGACAGACCGCCGCGCAGGCTTTCCTCCATAGATTCATAGTCTGACCAGCAGTCGCCGCCCCAGTGAACAGGGAATTTCTGACCGCCGACAGTCGCAGAGCGGGCAAAGAGTACTGCCTGTCCTTTTCCACGCTTTCTCTCGAGCAGCTCATAAACGCATTTATTATATAAATAAGTGTAGTAGTTGTGCATTTTTTTCGGGTCGGAATCGTCATAATAGATGGCATCTGTCGGGATTCGCTCGCCGAAATCTGTCTTGAAGCAGTCGACGCCCATGTCGAGCAGGATTTCCAGCTTGTCCTGGAACCATTTCCATGCGGCCGGATTTGTAAAGTCCACAATTGCCATGCCTGACTGCCACATATCCCACTGCCATACCTGACCGTTCGGACGTCTGATAAAGTATCCCTTTTCCATGCCTTCCCTGAAAAGAACCGATTCCTGCCCGATGTAGGAGTTAATCCACACGCAGACATTCAATCCTTTGTCTTTGATGCGCTTTAACATTCCAACTGGATCAGGAAATACGCTGCTGTCCCACAGGAAGTCGCTCCAGTGGAATTCTTTCATCCAAAAGCAGTCAAAATGGAAAGTTCTCAGGGGAATTCCCCTGTCAAGCATGCCGTCGACAAAGCGCATGACGGTCTCCTCGTCATAGTTTGTCACAAACGAGGTGGAGAGCCATAGTCCAAAGGTCCACGGCGCGGGAAGGCCCGGCTTTCCGGTGATATCGGTATATCGCCTCAGCACATCCTTCATCTCGGGACCATTGATCAGGAAGTAGTCGAGGTAAGTGCCTTCCACAGAGAACGCTGTCTTTGTGACCGTTTCTGTGCCAATTTCAAATTCTACATTTTCCGGGTGGTTTACAAAGACCCCATAGCCCTTGCTTGAGACATAAAATGGGATGTTTTTGTAGCACTGTTCCGTGCTGGTTCCACCGTCGGCGTTCCAGATTTTCACACTTTGGCCGTTTTTGACAAAAGGGGTAAAGCGTTCGCCCAGACCATATATTTTCTCATCAACGCCCAAGCCAAGCTGCTGGCGCATGTATGTGTCATAATTGTCACCTCTGTCGTAGGCAGGCCCGCGCCAGTTTGTTTTCACAAGGGCAAGGTCATTTCCCTTGGATTCCGTGATCAGCTTACCATTTCGTGTATATCGCATATACCAGGTTTTTTTACCGATTTCAAGTGCAAGAGAACCGCTGTAAATAATGATGCGATCCTCATTTTCATCTGCCATAAGAGGCCTTGCGTTAGCATTGATCTCAAACGCCGGATAGGTGTTTACCGCGCCAAGGTGATGGTAAGCCTGCACGCGGATTACTTCATCCATGGGGGCTGTGATGACCAGCGTCAGATTGATGCCGCCGAGAGTGTCACCTCTTCCTTTGATGTGGATTGTGGGGGCACAGATTGTCACCTTGTCCGTCTCTGTCTTTGCAAAATAAGCCTGCTGTGGCGCGAAGCATTCACAGCCTTCCTGCTGAAGCCAGCAGCCATTACTGAATTTCATCATTACCTCTTTTCTGTGCCGGCCTCGATATTAAATGGGTGTTGCACATGTCTTAAAATGCTGCACCCGGCACTGTGCAGATGTATAGTTGTATCATACCATATATTAACAAAAAGAAAATAAAATAATGCGATATTTTTTGCATTATTTTTGAAATAAGTTGGTCAAAATTGCTGATATGTGGTAAAATAATGAAAAGAAATTGTATTACACAAAGATTCACAAGGACGCTCGCCGGCTGTGGAGAACGCTGTTCGGTTAGCGGCTAATCAGGAATACGCAGCAAAAAACAGTAGTATTATAAAGCAATCAGTTCGGAAATTTATAAGATAAAGGAGGAATTTGTATGAAGCTTACTTTTGTAGGTGCGGACCATCAGGTGACGGGGAGCTGTCATTTTCTGCAGGCGTGCGGCAAAAACATTCTCGTGGACTGTGGGATGCAGCAGGGCTCCAACCCCTTCGAGTGCTGCGAGATGCCGGTTGATGAGGCGCAGATCGACTATGTGTTTCTGACGCATGCGCATGTGGACCATTCGGGGAATCTGCCGCTTTTGTATGCGAAAGGTTTCCGGGGACAGGTGTTTACGACGGAGGCGTCGGCTGATCTGTGCTCCATCATGCTTCGCGACTGTGCCCATATCCAGATGCAGGAGGCTGAGTGGAAAAACAGAAAGGCAAAGAGGCACTCAGGAATTCCGCTGGTGGAACCAGCGTATACCATGGAGGATGCGGACGGAATTATCAGAAATATTGTTCCATGCGCGTACAATAAGGATGTCGAGATCAGTGACGGAGTGAGAATTCGTTTTACCGATGTAGGACACTTGCTCGGCTCCGCGAGCATTGAGGTCTGGCTGACCGAGGGCGATGTGACGAAAAAGGTTGTATTTTCCGGTGATATCGGCAACAAAAACCAGCCGCTGATCAAAGATCCGATCTACACGAAAGAGGCGGATTATGTTGTCATGGAGGCGACTTACGGCGACCGGTATCACGCGAAGCAGAAGGAAGGATATGTGTCAGACCTTGCCGAGGTAATCAACAAAACCTTTGCAAAGGGCGGCAATGTCGTTATCCCTTCGTTTGCAGTGGGCAGAACGCAGGAGATTCTGTATTTCCTGAGAAAAATTAAGGCAGACAATATGATTCCGAATTTCCCGGGGTTTGAGGTGTATGTCGACAGCCCGCTCGCTGTGGAAGCGACGGGAGTATTTCAGAAAAATATCTACACATGCTTTGACGAGGAAGCGATGGAACTGGTGAACAAAGGGATCAATCCGCTGAATTTTCCAGGATTGAAGCTTGCCATCACAAGCGAGGAGTCAAAGGAAATCAATTTTGACGAGACGCCGAAGGTTATCATCTCCGCGAGTGGTATGTGTGAGGCAGGACGAATCAGACATCACTTAAAGCACAACCTGTGGAGACCAGAGTGTACGATATTATTTGTGGGATATCAGGCAGCGGGAACACTCGGACGTATTTTAATAGAAGGTGCTGACGAGGTAAAACTGTTTGGCGAGGCTGTCGAAGTCAGGGCAAAGATCACACAGCTGCCGGGACTCAGCGGCCATGCGGACAAAGGCGGCCTGCTTGAGTGGGTGAATGCTTTTGAGAAGAAGCCTGACAAGGTATTTATCGTGCATGGCGAGGATACTGCATGCAGCTTGTTTGCGGAGTGTCTCAGACGAGAGCATGGCCATGATGCATATGCACCGTATTCTGGCACAAGGGTTGATCTGCTTACCGGAGCTGTCGAATTTGAGGCATCGCCTGTTGCTGTCAAGAAGCGTATGCGCAGTGTATCTGATGTATTTGCAAGACTGCTTGCAGCAGGACAGAGACTGATTGCAGTGATCTATAAGAACGAGGGCAGGGCAAACAAGGATTTGGCAAAATTTGCAGACCAGATCAATTCCCTTGCGGATAAATATGACCATTGAAGTGCAGGAAAAGGAAATACTTGCAGAGTATGCCAGAGCGGTAAGGAATAGTTCCTAAGATGGCCATATGGCCTGAAACGGTTCAGGTGTCGCAGTATGGGAAATGTAGGACAGATAGCAGGAGGAAAATAGGGATATGAATATCATAGCGGCTGTGGATAAGAACTGGGCGATCGGTTTCCAGAATAGTCTTCTGGTCCGGATTCCGAGGGACCAACAGATATTTCGGGAGATGACAGAGGGAAAAGTGATTGTCATAGGCAGAAAAACGTTGGAGACGTTTCCGCAGAAGCAGCCGCTGAAAAACCGTGTAAACATTATCCTGTCACGCAGCACAGACTATGCAGTCAAGGATGCTGTTGTAGTTCACTCCATGGAGGAGCTTTTTGAGGTGCTCAAAAAGTACGACGAGAACGATGTCTATGTGGCGGGGGGAGCGAGCGTGTATGAGCAGCTCCTTCCTTACTGCGATACGGCGCATATTACGAAAATTGATTATACATATCAGGCAGATGCCTATTTTCCACGGCTTGACGAGATGGAGGGCTGGGAACTGACCGCGGACAGCGAGGAGCAGACGTATTTTGATCTCGAGTACTATTTTCAGAAATATGAGCGAAAAAAGGAGAGGAAATATTGACTTTTGCGGTTGGCAGTATAATAATGAATGGAAGGAATTGTCTGGAAATGGAGTACTGGAGCATTTTGAAAAATTGACAGGGTGTGTGGTGACACGCAGCAGAAAGAGGAGGAGAACTTGAAATGGAAAAAAAAGATTTGGATTGGTCTGGCCTGGGCTTTAGCTACAGACAGACCGAGAAACGGTATGTTACAAACTTTAAAGATGGTGCATGGGATGCAGGTGTCCTCACGGAAGACGCCAATATTGTGTTGAATGAGTGCGCTGGTGTTTTGCAGTATGCACAGACTTGCTTTGAAGGCTTGAAGGCATATACGACACAGGATGGGAAGACCGTCGTGTTCCGGCCAGACTTGAATGAGCAGCGCATGCATGACAGCTGCGTGCGCCTTGAGATGCCGACACTTCCGGAGGGTCGTTTTGTGGAGGCCGTAAAGCAGGTAGTCAGGGCGAATGAGGCATATGTACCGCCGTATGGTTCCGGCGCGACGCTCTATGTGAGGCCGTATATGTTTGGAACGAACGCTGTGATTGGTGTCAAGCCGGCTGACGAATACCAGTTCCGAATCTTTACAACACCTGTAGGACCGTATTTCAAGGGAGGTGCGAAACCTCTTACGATAAAAGTCAGCGATTTTGACCGCGCGGCGCCACATGGGACAGGCCATATCAAAGCAGGGCTCAACTATGCAATGAGCCTGCATGCGATTGTCACAGCTCACAGGGAAGGCTTCGACGAGAATATGTATCTGGACCCGGCGACACGCACCAGGGTGGAGGAGACAGGCGGCGCGAACTTCCTTTTCGTGACTAAGGACAACAAGGTAGTCACTCCAAAGTCAGACAGCATTCTCCCGTCAATTACCCGCCGTTCCCTGATGGTTGTGGCAAAGGACTATCTTGGACTGGAAGTAGAGGAGCGGGAAGTGCTCCTGGATGAGGTCAGCGATTTTGCGGAGTGCGGATTGTGTGGTACAGCGGCAGTCATCTCACCGGTAGGAAAGATTGTCAACAAGGGGAAAGAAATCTGTCTGCCATCTGGTATGGACGAGATGGGACCCGTGACCAGGAAGCTTTATGATACACTGACAGGTATTCAGATGGGACGCATCGAAGCGCCAAAAGGCTGGATTGTGGAGATCTGACATAGATTAGAACCATATATTTTGAGAATGAATGAAGACAGGGCCGATTTGGATTTTTCCAATTAGCCCTGTTTCTTTTGTGAGTCGTAACTATCTTAGTGACGATAGGATGCAATTTTTGAGGAAATAAATTATGACATATTGTGAAATCGATTACAGTATTTTACACAAAAATAAATTGGAAAAGTTATGAAAAATGTCAATTTACAAATAATAGCCAAAGCGATATGATAATATCATAAATGAAATCGATTACACATATATACTCAATAGTGTATTGCGAAATCTAAATTGCGGAGGTGGCGGAACATGATGAAGTTTAATGGAAAATCTGTCTACAAGGGCATCGCAGTCGGTCCTGTGATGGTTCTGAGGCAGGAGGAACAGAAAGTCAGGCGGAGCAAGGTTGAGGATACCGATGCGGAGATGGAGCGGGTTCGTCAGGCAGTCGGCATGGCGCAGGAGCAGCTGCAGAAGTTATATGACAAGGCCGTTGCGGAGGTGGGCGAGGCGAGCGCGGCGATTTTCGAGGTGCATCAGATGATGCTGGAGGATGAGGATTATCTGGACGCGATCAACAATATGATTCGGACAGAGCTTGTGGGCGCGGAATATGCGGTTGCTGTGACAGGTGACAATTTCTCTGAAATGTTTGCAGGAATGGATGACGAGTACATGAAAGCCAGGGCAGCAGATGTGAAGGACATCTCAAACCGCCTGATTCAATGTCTGAGCGGCAGCAGGGAAAACAGTCTGGAACTGCGGGAGCCGTCAATTATCGTGGGGGACGATCTGAGCCCAAGCGAGACCGTGCAGATGGATAAGCAGAAGATTCTGGCGATCGTCACAGTGCACGGTTCGGCAAACTCCCACACATCGATTCTTGCCCGCATGATGAATATTCCGGCGTTAATCGGCGTTCCGATGGAGTTGGAAAAGATTTCATCGGGCATGAAGGCTGTCGTTGACGGAATGCAGGGCGAAGTCATCTTTGAACCGGATGAGTCCGTGTGCGCGGAGGCGGAGAAAAAGATTGAACAGGAAAAGGAAAAGCGGTGTCTCCTGCAGGAGCTGAAAGGCAAAGAAAACGTCACATTGAGTGGAAAGAAGGTCCATATTTATGCAAATATCGGCGGCGTTGGCGATGTAGGATATGTTCTGGAAAATGATGCGGGCGGCATCGGACTTTTCCGCAGTGAATTCCTGTATCTTGGACGACAGGATTTCCCGACAGAGGAGGAACAGCTGCAGGCGTACAGGCAGGTTCTTCAGACGATGGGAGAGAAGAAAGTGATTATTCGCACACTGGATATTGGAGCTGACAAACAGGTGGATTACTTTCATCTCGGAAAGGAGGAGAATCCGGCACTCGGATACCGGGCAATCCGCATCTGTCTGAAACAGCCGGATATTTTCAAGACACAGCTGCGCGCACTGTTTCGCGCGACTGTGCACGGCAATCTCTCCATCATGTATCCAATGATTACTTCCACGGAGGAAGTAAAACGGATTTATGAGATTGTGGAGGAGGTAAGGGCGGAACTGCGGGACGCTGGGATTCCGTTCAGGGAGCCGGAGCAGGGGATTATGATCGAGACGCCGGCGGCGGTGATGGTCAGCGATGAACTCGCGCAGATGGTCGATTTTTTCAGTATCGGTACAAATGACCTCACACAGTATACGCTTGCCATTGACCGCCAGAATGAACGGCTGGATGACTTTTACAACCCCCATCACAAAGCGATTATCCGCATGATCCAGATGGTGGTCGACAATGCGCACAAGTGCGGGAAATGGGCAGGCATCTGCGGGGAGCTGGGCGCTGACCTGGAGCTGACAGAAACATTTGTGAACATGGGAATGGACGAATTGTCGGTTTCGCCCTCCATGGTACTGCCTCTCAGAAAGCGGATCAGAGAGCTTTCCTGATATTTTCCAGATACAAGAATACAGAACAATGCAATGGTTTACTTAAGAGAGAGAGGATGGTTTTTATGCAGCAGGTACATATTAGATTTCATGGTGTAGATCAGGTAAGGCAGTTTGTAAATATCGTCAATACATTTGATACGAGCTTCGATATGGGCTCTGGACAGAGAATTGTTGATGCAAAATCCATACTTGGCATAATGGCGTTGGATCTGTCAGGTCCGCTCCGGCTGAGATATCATTCCAATGATGCGGAAAATGACAGAGAGATCACAGAGAAAATTGCACCGTTCTTGTACGCAAAGGCATAGTTTTCAGGAGGTAGATATCAGTGGAACAAAAAATCATTTTTCTGGATATTGACGGCACGCTGACGGAGCCGGGAACAAACGAACCGCCAAAGTCGGCGATATGGGCAATCCGGCAGGCACAGAAGGAAGGGCACTATGTATTTCTGTGCACCGGGCGGAATTACGATATGCTCCAGCCACTTTTAAAATATAATTTTGACGGTGTGATCGCTAGTTCGGGCGGATATATTGAATGTAAGAAAAATGTGATCTATGACTGCCCGATGACAGAGGAGCAGAAGCGGGCTGCGATGGATATTCTGAAGGAGAACGGCGTATTTCGGACCGTGGAGTGCATGGACGGTTCTTATACGGACGCAGAGTTTAAGGAGTTTTTGCGCGAACACGCCGCAGAGGGCGGAAACAGTGAGCTGCTGCGATGGAGAGAGCAGATTGAGAAGGCGCTCAATATCCTTCCGATGGAGGAGTACAGAGGGCAGCCGGTGTATAAGATTGTGGTCATGAGCCCGTCGAGGGAGCAGCTATTCGAACCGCAGAAACTGTTGGAGCCGGATTTTACATTCTGCATTCAGGATGCGAACGAAGGCGGTTTTATCAACGGGGAAGTTGTGAACCGGAAGTTTGACAAAGGGAAAGCGGTGGAAAGAGTCTGTGAATATTTTCACATACCAACCTGCAACGCTGTGGCGATCGGGGACAGCATGAACGACAGGGAGATGCTGGAGACAGCAGGTCTCAGCATCTGCATGGAGAACGGAAGCGAAGAGCTGAAAAAGCTGGTGGACGACATCTGTCCCTCTGTGCAGAAAGACGGGATTCGCGATGCATTTCTAAAGCACCATCTAATTACCGGGGCATTGTAAGTTATAAGATATGCAAATATAAATCAGAAAAGAGGAAAGAACATGGCTATGGATTATGCGAAATGCGCAAAAGAAATCTATGACACACTGGGCGGCAGAAGCAATCTGGTAAGTGCGGCACATTGTGCAACCAGACTGCGCCTGGTCACTGTGGATAACAGTAAGATCGACATGAAGAAGCTGGAGAATATTGACGGGGTAAAAGGCGTATTCAGCAATAACGGACAGCTGCAGCTGATCATTGGCACTGGTACGGTCAACAAGGTGTATGAGGAGTTTTTGAACGTGAGCGGCATGACCGCGGCGACAAAGGAGGAAGTGAAAGCGGCAGCGGCGGCACAGCAGCCTTTGTTTAAGAGAATGATCAAGGCATTGGGCGATGTGTTTGTCCCGATTCTTCCGGCAATCGTGGCTTCCGGCCTGATGATGGGACTGGTGGAGGCGCTGGGAAAAGCGATTCCGTCCTTTGCGGGAAGCGACTGGTATGGAATACTCGATTTGATGGCAAACACGGCGTTTACCTTCCTTCCGGTATTAATCGCTGTGTCAGCGGCGAGGGTGTTTGGCGGGAATATTTTCCTGGGCGCGGTAATCGGTATGATCATGATTCACCCGAATCTGATCAATGCATGGTCTGTCAGCTCGATGGAAGCCGCCGAGATTCCGGTGTGGCGTTTGTTTGGATTTTTCCCGATACGTCAGGTTGGATATCAGGGACACGTCATTCCGGTCATTATCGCAGTGTGGCTCATGTGCATGATTGAGAAATGGTTACATAAACATGTCCCGGAGATGATCGATCTGTTTGTCACGCCGCTGTGCACCGTGATTGTGACGGCGTTTATCACACTGGGTATCATCGGACCGGTATTTTCCACAGCGGAGAGTTATGTTCTGGAGTTTGCCGGGTGGATTATCACTGTGGGACATGGGATTGGCGCAATGATCATGGGGGCGTTGTACCCGCTCACGGTTGTCTGCGGTATCCATCATATGTACAATGTCATCGAGGCAGGGATGCTGTCCGCGGCGGACGGACTCAACATCTGGATGCCGATTGCCTCGGCGGCGAATTTTGCACAGGGCGCAGCGTGCCTTGCAGTCGGGCTGAAAGCAAAAAATCTCAAGACAAAGTCTGTGGCGATTCCGTCCTCCCTGTCTGCGGCACTGGGCATTACAGAACCGGCAATCTTTGGCGTAAATCTGCGGTTTGTGAAGCCGCTTGTCTGCGGTATGGTGGGAGGCGCGGCGGGAGCGCTGCTCGGTTCCCTCTTCCATATCGGTGCGACTTCTTACGGTGTGACTGGGATTCCCGGATTTTTGATCACGCTGGATTATACAGTGCAGTATGCGATTGTCCTCGCAGTGGCATTTGGCGTATCTTTCGTGCTGACATGGTTTGTTTGGAAAGAGGAGACGGAGGAGTCTGGTAAAACAGCAGATGCAGCCCCGGTTTCGGACAATGACGCTGCAGAATTGACAGCGGAAACCGCACAGACAGAAAAAGCTTTGTATGCACCGATCAAAGGGAATATTATCAGCAGGGAAGCGATTCCGGATGAGACGTTTGCAGCCGGTGTGCTGGGAGACGGCGTGGGAATAGAGCCTGAGACTGGTGAGGTAGTTTCCCCGTTTGACGGAGAGATTTCTTCGGTGACAGATACACGCCATGCGATCGGAATCACAGGACCTGACGGGATGGAAGTGCTGATTCATGTGGGAATTGATACCGTGAATATGAATGGAGACGGTTTTGAACTGTTCGTGTCAGAGGGTGACAGGGTAAAAGCCGGGCAAAAACTTCTGACATTTGACATCGCAAAAATTAAGGCGGCAGGATACAGTACGACGACAGCAGTGCTTCTGACAAACAGTGACGATTATCCGGATTTCAGGATCTTAAAGACTGGCAGGACCAATGCGATGGAAAAGGTATTTACAATTGAATAAATTTTATGAAAATAAGGAGGAAAAAACAATGCAGAAATTCAGTTATGTGATCAAAGATGAGGTAGGTATCCATGCGAGGCCGGCGGGGCTTTTGGTGAAGGAAGCCAAGAAGTATGAGAGTACGATCACGATTGTGAAGGGCGCAAAGTCTGCTGCGGCAACAAAGCTGATGGCAGTCATGGGACTTGGCGTAAAGTGCGGCGACACGGTGGACGTGGAAGTGGAAGGTGCAGATGAGATCACTGCCTGCGCGGAGATCAAGGCTTTTTTCGAAGAAAATCTATAAATCGATGCAGCAGGCAGGGGAATAGACACATATTCCCCTGCCTGTTTTATCGCACGCTGCTGGCTGGATCCGTTAACTTTCATTTTTAGCTTTCATTTTGGAAAGACAATCATGGAAGTGTTTGAAGTGTGAAGATGAAAACGATTACAGGAAAACTCTCAAATATAATATGGAAAAACTAGGAAAATGTCTATTTACATTTGATAAAACAAGTTGTATGATGAATATGATATATGAAATTAATAACATACAGTATGTCGGAACGACAAGTCTATTCCTCCGCAGTCGGTATCAGTGCTGCGCGGAGATCAAATAGGCAGAAAAATATGCAGAATATAAGGAGATAGCGCTATGAAAAAAGAGGAAAGTGTATACATGAAACGGCTGGAGCGTCATCATGACGAGTTGCGCTGGCTCTATATGGAGTTGTACGATAATGACTCTATGTTTGCGGAGCTGTGCGACACGATGAGGCAGTTTTACCTGGAGAGAGACAAGGCGTTAAAGACCAGCGACCAGAAGCGGGAGTCAGACCAGAACTGGTACAGGCAGAATGACATGCTCGGCATGATGTTCTACATCGATAACTTTGCCGGAAATATGAAGGGCGTGGAGTCGAAACTGGACTACATTGAACAGTGCAATGTGAATTACATTCATCTGATGCCGTTTCTGGACACACCCGAAGGACGCTCAGACGGAGGCTATGCGGTGTCAGACTTCCGCAAGGTGCAGCGGAAGCTGGGGAGCATGGACGACCTGGACAGCTTGACAGCTGCATGCCACAAGAAAGGCATCAACGTCTGCATGGATTTTGTCATGAACCACACGTCGGAGGACCATGCGTGGGCAAAAAAGGCGCGCCAGGGAGACGGAGAGTATATGAGCCGTTACTTTTTCTTCAACAATGCACAGGAGCCGGCCATGTATGAAAAGACAGTGCCGCAGGTTTTTCCGACGACGGCACCGGGCAATTTTACATGGGTTCCGGAGATTGGTCACTATGTGATGACCACATTTTATCCTTATCAGTGGGATCTGAATTACAAGAATCCAAGGGTATTTAACGAGATGATGTACAATTTCCTCTATCTGGCAAACAGGGGCATTGATATCATTCGCATTGACGCGGTTCCATATATCTGGAAGGAATTAAATACTTCCTGCCGCAATCTGAAGCAGGTACATACGATTGTCCGCATGATGCGTATGATCAGTGAGATTGTATGCCCGGGCGTACTTCTGCTCGGTGAGGTTGTTATGGAGCCGGAGAAGGTGACACCCTATTTTGGCACGGTCGAGAAGCCGGAATGCCATATGCTCTACAATGTCACCACGATGGCGACGACATGGCATACAGTGGCGACAAGGGATGTCAAACTGCTGAAAAGGCAGCTGGACATCGTGAATGCGCTGCCCAAGGACTATGTGTTCCTGAATTATCTGCGCTGCCATGATGATATCGGCTGGGGGCTTGACTATGCGACTTTGAAGATGGACGGCATGGAAGAGCGTGCTCATAAAAAATACCTGAATGATTATTTTCAGGGGTATGACGGGGACAGCAGCAGCCGCGGAGAGCTCTACAATGCAGACCCGGTTACAGGTGACGCCCGCTTCTGCGGTACGACGGCGTCCATGTGCGGTGTGGAGAAGGCTGGATTTGAGCAGGATGACGCGGCGATGGGGCGGGCCGTAAAGCTGGATCTGATGCTGCACGCGTATATGTTTATGCAGTCGGGAATCCCGGTGCTGTACAGCGGGGACGAGATCGGGCAGGTGAATGACTACACCTACAAGGATGATCCGAATAAAGCGGCAGACTCGCGGTATCTTCACCGCGGTGCGATGAACTGGAAGCTGGCGGAGAATAGGAAGGATACAGCTACTGTGGAGGGAAAAATCTTTCAGGGATTGAAGCAGCTGGAACAGATTCGCAAGACAGAGAAGGTATTTGTGTCGAATGCTGACACTTGGACGATTGAGACACGGGACCCGGCGGTATTGTGCATCGGCAGATACTATGACGGGGAGAAACTCATCGGACTGTTTAATTTCAGCGAATATGACAAAACCGCACGGATTGATGAGAACGATGGTGCGTATGTGGAATTGATTTCAGGAAATGAGCTGAAACCAGCTGAAGTCAATATGCCGGCTTATGGATTTTATTATTTTAAAAAGAAGTAAATCTCAGGTGAAATCTATTGCGGAGATTGGAAAAATCTGTAAGGAATTGTCAAGAAATAACTTGTTAATTTGACGCCGTATAAATGTTCAGCTGCAAAGAAGATAATCGCAGGCGTAGCGGGCTACGTCAAGATTATCTGATGACGCAGATGAACATTTAGACAAGTCAAATTGATGAGTTATTTATTGACAGTTCCTTATGACATATAGTGTAAAAGAATATTTGGGATAACGTTTTGGTGTATAAGTGAGGAATGGTATCAATGAACATAACAGAGATTGCGAAGCGGGCAGGCGTATCCAGCGCTGCCGTCTCACGCTATTTTAACAACGGTTATATTTCGGAGGAAAAACAGGAGGCAATCCGCAGGGTTGTGGAGGAGACGGGCTATCGTCCCTCTCTTCAGGCGCAGACGCTCCGGACGAAGAAGACAAAGATGGTCGGCGTGATCGTGCCCAAGGTTGCCTCCGCTTCCATCGGCAGAATTGTGGAGGGACTTCTCTCTGTATTGAATGAAAGTGAATATCAGATGCTTCTCGCTGTTACTCAGAATGACCCGCAGAAGGAAGTGGAGTATCTGACTGCATTTCACGAGAAGCAGGTGGACGGTGTAATATTGATAGCAACGGTGTTCACGGCAGCACACAAGCGCGTGTTAAAAGGAGTGTCAGTCCCGGTTGTGATTGTGGGACAGTATTTGTCTGGTTACTGCTGTGTGTATCATGACGATTACCATGCCGCCTATGACCTCACAAAGCTTTTTCTGGAAAAGGGCAGAAAAAATCTGGGGTACATCAGCGCGATACAGCAGGATAAGGCTGTCGGAGAATCCCGGTACAAGGGATACTGCGATGCAGTGCGCGACATGGGCTGTGGAGAGCTTGCGCAGAATGTCTCAACAGCCGCTTTCACCGTTGGTTCGGGATATGAGAAGACAGGGGAACTGCTGGCGAAATGTCCTGATTTGGACGGGCTGATCTGTGCGACAGACACAATGGCTGCCGGCGCCATGCAGTACCTGCGAGAGCATCATATTGATGTGCCGGAGAAGATACTGGTCGCGGGGCAGGGTGATTCTGATATGGCGAGGGTGACAGCGCCGCCGTTGATTACCGTCCACTATTCCTATGAGAAAAGCGGGGAGCTCGCTGTTCAGATGCTGATGGGGTTACTGCGGCATGAGGAAGGGGCTGTCAAGGAAGTGAAGCTTGGGTATCATATTGTTGATCTGCAAAGGTAGTGATCGGCGATAACTGCCAGATGGCTCCCAATGTGGCGATATATACAGCAGGACATCCAGTTCATCCGCCGGAAAAGGTACAGTATGACATGCGCCTGAGCGGGTCCTACCTGTCCATGGAAGAAAAATACGGGGAACATGCGCCGGAACCGGATCTTGAAGCGACAGTCCATGTCCACGATTTCCGGATGACGCTGGACGAGATATTCAACTATATAGGGCAGGAAGAGCTTCCGGAACACTTTGCGGCATATGACAACGACATGAGAAGTTATGCGCTGGTTGCAAACGGGATAACCTATATGCAGAGAACGGGAAATGACATGAAATACAGGAAGCCGCCGAACATAACAACGGTGGCGGAATATCTGCAGCTGATGCTGGACAGGGGGATATTTGTGGATCTGTTGTCAGATAAGGAGGTATGCGATATGACGATGGAACAGTTTTCGAGGGATGATATTCTGATCTATCAGGGCCGCGAAGAAGGCCGCGAGGAAGGCCGTGAAGAGGGGCGCGAGGAGGGCCGCGAAGAAGGCATTAGGGCGTTCATACTTGACAAAATAGAAGACGGAGTGGCAGAGGGCATTGTGATACAGAAACTCCGCAGGCACTTTACGCTGGATGAGAATACTGCAAGGCAGTATTACAGGGCATATGGAAAATAGAACAGGCAGGAGCATCTTAAGGAGCATTCTGGAAAACAGAATGTTCCTTTATTAAAGATGATGCAAATATGATACATTCATCTGATACAATGGGGACAGACACAAAAGGGAATTATTATAGGATGCATAGGAGTCTGGATGTGTATACGGAAGGATTTCATCTTGGTGCACTGTTAGGGTTAGTTATAATTATACTGCATATTGTTGGCTCGATTTTGGCATTGCAGTATCATCAGAGTGAACATGACGCACTGATACAATTCATGAATGAATTGGAGGATTAACGGTCAGAAGACAACGGTTCTTTGTGAGAATGGGAAACAGGAAATATAGAACAGTATCATAAAGATTAGTATGCAAATCCATGTAAATTGCTGTAAACAATGTCTGCTGTAGGCTATAAATGTACTGGAGGAATCAATATGAGACGAAACCGAATTCCGAATGAAAAAAATAGAAGAAATAAAATTTGGGCAAGTACGGTTATAGTGCTTATTCTGCTTGCATCAGTGTGTGGAATTATAATAAGGCTGATGGAAGATATACCAACTATGGAAGATATCTATTTTCAGGCATACGATAATCAGACTATGGAAACAGTTATCTACAAATATGATGCAGATACGGAGAAGGTATATGAAGTTGGAAAGGTTGGCGGATATTTTCACAATTGTAAGATCGACAGCGGGAAAAAACATATAACAGGAGTGAGAAGTCCGTGGTATCCAGAAGAAGTCTATGATGCAGAATCTGGTTTGGAGTCAGGCATTGTGCGTTACTCTCTGGAGGACGGAACATCAGTTCTTTTGCGCGGTGAGCAGCAGATGCGCATTGGAAATAAGGAAAATATTGTATGGGACTGTTCTTTTCCTTTTGATGGTGGAGAAAAAATGCTTATGTGTTATGGAGATGAGGAATTGCAATATCTGCTATATGACTTGAAAACAAATAATGCAAAAAAAATAGATGTTCCTAAAATGAACCGGGGAGTGTGTGACATTAGAAAAAGTAATATATGGTATCCTATGAGAAACGGGGTCATGCAGTATAATGTGAAAACAAATCAAATAAAGGAATATCTCCAAGACGCAAGCCAGTGTAGCGTATCAGATGATGGCAGGAAGACTGCGTACTTTGGAGACCATGCAAAACGCATTTTTTTATATGATGCAGTGTGCAAAAAGAATCTCTGTATCCTGAGAGCAGGATGGAACAAGACATTTGGCAGCATTTCCCCATATTCATGCGGATGGGACCAGAGTGGAAATTATTTCTGTTATGTAGAACATTTTAACAAATTTTTTGGCAGCAGCGATACAAGGATTAAAGTTTATAATTTATCTACAAAAACGAGTAAATGTATTTATCTACAGCGAAATGCACCTGCGACGATCACTTATGAATTTATAAGGAATGCAGACGAAATTGGTTTTCAGGACAATTTTATACAATCTGCGGAATCAGACAATCTTGACGTAAGAACTGGGAAAGGAGGGTTTTTTAAACAGTCATTTCGAAGGAATTACCATTAAGGGCGAAGGCAGGAATGATAGCCATCTTTGTTCATGCGTTTATTCTGCAGCTATCAGAAGAAGGACTTGACAGGAAAAGATTACTGATGTAATATTATATAATCTAAAATCTTACAAGTGTAATGTATAATAAGGGAAAGGATATGACTATGAAGCAATGGAAAAGAATGTGTTGGATTGCGGTATGTACACTGAGCTTATCAGGCTGTGCAGACAACTATAGTATAGAAGAAAAAATGGAGCAGACTGAAATAGAACAGATTTATGTTCCAATGGAGACAGAGACGCAGGATTTGACACAGAGTGTCAGCGCGGAGCCAAAGGTGACGGATGTGGACTGGTCAGAATATTTTGACGGGCTCAATGGAGCGGCAGTCATATATGATGCTTCTGGCGGACAGTATATGATATACAATCGGGAACTGGCATCGACCAGAAGGTCACCATGCTCCACGTTTAAGATTATTTCTTCCCTGACTGCGCTGGAGAATGGACTTATTGAGCCAAAAGATTCTGTACGGAAATGGAGCGGTGAGGTATTCTGGAATGAGGACTGGAATAGAGACATTGATTTTGGTGAGGCGTTTCGAACCTCCTGCGTGTGGTATTACAGGCAGGTTGTGAATGATATTGGAAAGGATGCGATGCAGAGGGAACTTGAGAAACTTCATTATGGCAACTGCGATCTTTCTGATTGGGAGGGGCGGCTGAATACGAACAATAACAACCGTGCGCTGACAGGCTTCTGGATTGAGTCGTCATTGCTGATCTCTCCGAAAGAGCAGGTGGAGGTTATGGAGCGTATCTTTTCTGAAAATGCGGATTATTCCAAGGAAACACAAAAGGAATTGAAACAGGTCATGCTAGTGGGACAGGATGAGGCAGATATTCCTATCTATGGAAAGACAGGAATGGGAATGGCTGAGGGAATTGTTGTTGATGCATGGTTTACAGGATTTGCGGAGGACACAGACGGAAATATATATTTTTGCGTATATCTTGGAAGGACAGACGGCAAAAATGTATCCAGTTCGCTGGCAAGAGACATAGCAATCCGGCTTGTGACAGAGTATCATGATGTGCAATAAAATTTCGTATTGAATACTCCAAAAATATAAAAGAGCATACAGTCTATATAAACATAGTATTTATGCGGTCTGAAGCTGTTTTTGCGTTATTCTGGGCGCAACTCCTGGCGAATAAGTGCTTGACATCGCTCGTTTAAAAGAGTAAAATTAATACGTTGTAGTATCTGCAAAGATATGATCAAGTGACTATTCGGAATACTTTATAGATTTCAGCGTTGAGCAGGAAACTGTGGAGGCACTGAACAGTTGCACAATGAAAATTTAATAAGGAGGTGCTCCTGTATATGCTATACGTATTAGAGGCAGTGATTATTATTGCCATATGTGTAGCGGGATGCTTTTTCGCATTTTCAAACTACAAGAAAAATGTGGAGGCTACAATTGGAAATGCAGAGGACAAGGCGAGAGAAATTGTCGATGAAGCTCTCAAAACTGCGGAGACGAAGAAGCGCGAGGGACTTCTTGAGATTAAGGAGGAATCCATTAAGACCAAGAACGAACTTGACAAGGAGATCAAGGAACGCAGGGCGGAAGCCCAGCGCTACGAGAGACGTGTTCAGCAGAAGGAGGAAAGCATTGACAAGAAGGCGGATGCCATCGAGAAGAAGGAAGCCAGCCTTGTCGCAAGAGAAGAAGAACTCGCAAAACAGAGTGCAGTTGTTGCAAGACTGAACGAAGAGCGGATACAGGAACTGGAACGAATTTCAGGATTAACCTCTGAACAGGCAAAAGAACATTTGTTAAAAATTGTTGAAGACGAAGTCAAACATGAAACAGCAGTGATGGTCAAGGAAATGGAAAGCAGGGCGAAGGAAGAAGCTGATAAGAAGGCAAAAGAGTATGTTGTCACAGCGATTCAGAAGTGTGCTGCAGACCATGTATCCGAGACAACGATTTCCGTTGTCCAGCTTCCAAATGATGAGATGAAAGGAAGAATCATTGGAAGGGAAGGGCGTAATATCAGGACTTTAGAGACACTTACAGGTGTAGAGCTGATTATTGATGATACGCCGGAGGCAGTAATTCTTTCAGGCTTTGATCCCATTCGGAGAGAAGTGGCAAGAATTGCGCTGGAGAAGCTGATCGTGGATGGGCGTATCCATCCGGCGAGGATTGAGGAGATGGTTGAGAAAGCCCAGAGAGAAGTCGAGATCATGATCAAGGAGGAAGGCGAAGCAGCAACGCTGGAAGTTGGCGTGCATGGCATCCATCCAGAGCTTGTGAAGCTTTTGGGCAAAATGAAGTTCAGAACGAGCTATGGTCAGAACGCATTGAAACATTCGATTGAGGTAGCTCATCTTACCGGACTACTTGCTGCAGAGATGGGGCTTGATGTCAGAATGGCAAAGAGAGCCGGTTTACTGCATGATATTGGCAAGGCAGTAGATCATGAGATGGAAGGGTCACATATACAGTTAGGTGCAGAATTGTGCAGAAAGTACAAGGAATCACCAATTGTTATCAATGCTGTAGAGTCACATCACGGCGATGTTGAGGCACAGTCATTGATTGCCTGTCTGGTGCAGGCTGCTGATACAATTTCAGCTGCGAGACCAGGGGCAAGACGTGAAACTCTCGAAACATATACAACCAGATTAAAACAACTAGAAGATATAACCAACAATTTTAAAGGTGTCGACAAATCTTTTGCGATTCAGGCGGGTAGAGAGGTTCGTGTTATGGTAGTTCCTGAGCAGATTAATGATGCTGACATGATATTGCTGGCGCGTGATATATCCAAGCAGATTGAGGCAGAGCTTGAATATCCGGGACAGATCAAGGTAAATGTCATCAGGGAATCTCGTGTCGTTGAGTATGCGAAATAATTTGAAATAGTTTAGACGAGCATTATGAGAACCATCAAAGTCCAAATGGATTTTGGTGGTTTTCTTATGCACACAGAGGTAAGGAGGATTTAAATGAATACAGAAATAAAGAGAGTGGGCAGAGAGCTTCAATGTGAAGGAGCAATTATAAAATACTATAAAGATACTGTGGTCCTTCCGGATGGAAAGACAGAACGCTATGATTTTATCGGGCATAATGGTGCGGCTGCGGCTGTCGGCGTTTTAGCGGATGGGCGCCTTGTCATGGTCAGACAGTACCGGAATGCTTTGGACAGATTCACACTGGAGATACCAGCCGGCGGATTAAATCCTGATGAGCCGACGATTGATGCGGCTGCGAGGGAGTTGGAGGAAGAGACTGGGTATCGGTGCGGTAAAATTGAGAAGCTGATCACGATCCGGACAACCGTGGCATTCTGCAACGAGAAGATTGACATTTATCTTGCGACAGATCTCAAAAAAACAGGGCAGCATCTTGACGAGGATGAATTTGTAAATGTTGAGATTCATACAGTGGAAGCGCTTGAAGAGATGATATATGACGGGACAATAGAGGATGCCAAAACAATCGCGTCTATTTTGGCATATAAGAATAAATATGTTAGATAATTCATAAGTTTAAATAAGAGTCAGCGGCATGGGTGAATTGGCGGATGAATAAGTTTAATACCGAAGAACGGGTTGAGAAACCCGTTGTATGCAGTGTCATTCCCGAGCAGGATGCATATATTGATTATCGAAAGCTTCATTATAAAAATACGATACCCGACAACAGGGTGCTTGTATTTCTTACAGGGTTTTGTGTGGGTATGGTATTTTTTTATTTGACTGGGGGACAAAATGCTGGCGTGGGAAGCCTGCTTGACAGTGAACACTTGGCATTGCTGCAAAATCTTGAAGTAAATCGTTCCGGACTTTTTTCGTATGTTATTAGTTTACGGATTAAACAGCTGATATTTGGTGTAATCTGTGCACTGAGCAGTGTAGGTGCACTGATGGCATATTCCATCCTGGGATGGTGTGGATTTGAGTTTGGACTTATTATTTTTTCGCTTGTATATGAGTATGGCATGAAAGGAATTCTTCTGACTTTTTCGATGGTTCTGCCGCATGGAATCTGTTATGGTGTTCTTTTTCTGCTGATATTTCGCAACTACTGGCTGCGTGACAAAAAAGGTTACCATAATGAGACAACTGCAGGAAGTGAAAAATCGCACAAAAAAATTGAAGCAATCAAAACGTTTGTTCTTATTTTGCTGCTGTTTAGTGCTGGGATATTATGTGAAGTTTATATTAATCCTGAAATTATGAGAAAGGTAACATTGCTCTTTTAAACGGATAAATAGTCAGAAAAAAATGATATTTCGGGCACAATTTTGACTATTGCGAGATAATAATTGAAAATTGATAAAAAATTTTTAAATTTTCTGAAAAAACATTTGATTTTATGTAAAATACAATATATAATAGGAGTAGGCATAAGGGGTAAATCAAATCTTTATGAGGAGGTTTTTCAAAATTTATGGAAAGAGAAATTAATAATTTTATTTCTTATTTACATAATATAAAGAAAACTTCGAATAATACTGAATTATCATACAAGAGGGATTTAGGTAAGCTGCGCCAGTATTTAGAAGAAAAGGATATCGCGGATGTGAATGACATCACATCGGAGATCCTGCAATCCTATATTGTGTATTTAGGTGACAATCATTTTGCAGCTGCAACCATATCCAGAAATGTCGCTTCTATAAAGGCTTTCTTTCACTATCTGTGCAAAGAGAGCATTGTGGAAAAAGATGTGTCTGATGGGTTGAAAGCGCCAAAGATTGAGAAGAAGATGCCTGAGATTTTAACTCCAGAGGAAGTGATATGGCTTCTGGAACAGCCAAAGGGAGATACTCCCAAAGAACTTCGCGATAAAGCAATGTTAGAGCTTTTATACGCGACAGGAATTCGCGTGACGGAACTGATTACCCTGAAGGTTTCGGATGTGAATATGCAGATGGGATTTATTATCTGCAGGGACGGCAGCAGAGAGAGAGTGATTCCGTTCGGTGCTGCTGCTAAGAAGGCAATGACGAATTATCTTGAAAAAGCGCGTGACGTAATGCTGTTTGATCTGAAATCAGAGATTCTGTTTGTGAATTGTTCAGGACAGCCAATGAGTAGACAAGGGTTCTGGAAACTGATCAAGTATTATGCGAAAAAAGCCGGTATTATGGCTGATATTACACCACATACGCTCCGCCATTCTTTTGCTGCGCACTTAGTGGAGAATGGTGCGGATTTGAGAAGTGTACAGGAGATGCTTGGCCACTCTGACATCTCGACGACACAGGTATATACGAATTTGACCCATAACCGTATCAGGGAAGTGTATGCGAAAGCGCATCCAAGAGGATAAAATTGCATGAAAAAGCCGCTCTTTTCTTAGATGACAGGGAAAGGAGCGGCTTTTTTCATGCGCGCTATATAAAATCAGCAATTCTATAAATCAAGTCTTCCGAATCTTTCCATCCGAGGCAGGGATCCGTGATGGATTTTCCGTAAATGTGCTCTCCGATTTTCTGACATCCTTCCTTGATGTAACTTTCGATCATGACACCTTTTACGAGATTCGCCAGATCCCTGTTTGTCCTGCGGGAATGCATTACCTCATGAACAATACGAATCTGCTCTTTAAACTGTTTGTTTGAGTTGCTGTGGTTTGCGTCAACAATACATGCCGGATTGATAAGGTCGCGTTCATTGTATTTTTCCAGCAGGAGCATAAGGTCTTCATAGTGATAATTGGGCAGATTGTTGCCATGCTTGTTGACTGAGCCGCGCAGAATCGTGTGCGCAAGAGGGTTTCCGGTTGTATTGACTTCCCAGCCGCGGTAAATAAACGGATGGGGGTGCTGCGCCGCATATACGGAATTAAGCATGACGCTCAAGTCGCCGCTTGTCGGATTTTTCATTCCGGCAGGTACATCGAAGCCGCTGACAACAAGGCGGTGCTGCTGGTCTTCCACAGAGCGTGCGCCGATTGCGACATAGGAGAGAATGTCGGACACATATCCCCAGTTTTCGGGATAGAGCATCTCGTCTGCTGCGGTAAATCCAAATTCGCTCATGACACGCAGATGCATCTTTCTCATGGCGATGATGCCTTTTAAGAAGTTGGTTCCTTTTTCCGGGTCTGGCTGGTGTACGATTCCTTTGTAGCCGTCACCTGTAGTTCGTGGTTTGTTGGTATATATTCTTGGGATAAGGATCAATTTGTCACTGACTTTATCGTTCACTTTGGCCAGTCTTGAGACATACTCGCACACGGCCTCTTCATTGTCAGCTGAGCAGGGGCCTATAATGACAAGAAACTTGTCCGATTTGCCGGTAAATACATCGCTGATCTCCTGATCTCTTTTTTTCTTCAACTCCTGCATCGCGTCAGGGACAGGGTACTCCTCCCTGATCTGATCAGGAGTTGGCAGTTTTTTTATAAACTCAAAACTCATTGTAGGTCTCCTTTCGTAAAGTACTTTAGGGACAGCTTATTGGAAGCTGACCGCTATCCTCTATCATATAACATATAACGTCTTAAAGCAAGGACAATTAGAAAATCGAAAAAAATCTGGCTGACCAGAGTTCCATAAATATAGCCGGAAAATCCGATGGAAGGAACAATAAAAAATACAAATGCAAGCCGAAAGAGGATGCTTGATATATTAAACAGGAATGTAATGCCCGTTTTGCCGAGACCGTGCAAAATACTGCAAAGTGTGCCGGACATGTACAGGAAAGGGCACACAAAGGAGAGCGCGCGAATCTGGCTGGCGGCAATATCACTGCCAAAGAGCGACTCTCCAAGAATATCTGCAAAAGTAAAGAAAAACAGAAAACATAGTACACCGAGCAAAAAACAGCAACTGATTGTCAAGCAGATTGTTTTGCGTATCCGCTTTTGATTGCCCTGTGCCTGTGCTTCTGATACTGATGGAAGAAGGAGGGAAGCGGCAGAACCAGTAAACGCACATGGAAACATGATAAGCGGAGTCGCCATCCCCGAAAAGACACCATATATGGACAGCGCCTCGGAGGATGTGAGACCACTTAACATCAGCCGTTTGGGAAGCTGTATGGTCTCTATGGTAGAGATGAAGCTAATGCATATTCTGTTGAGACTGATTGGCAGAGCTAGGGAGAGGATGGCTTTCCCCTTGCTGTAGGAAAGTGCCCTGCGGATGGAAAACTCTGCGTGATCTGGTTTGATTGCAAGCATGAAACAAGAAAAAGTGGCAGAGGAAAATTCACCTACCAAAAGTCCTACACAAATATAAGACAATGAAATATTCAAACCGGATTCTACAGAAAGCCGGAACAGGACATAGACCGTGAGTACGCGGCAGCACTGTTCTATGATCATGGACCATGCCGGAATGCAGGCTCTTTTCCGGCCATAGAAGAATCCGTTGATGCAGGAGTGGATTGTGCCGAGAGGGAAGGAAAGGGCGCTGATGCGAAGCAGGGGGATACACCTTCTCTCACCAATCAGATTGACTGCGATAAAGGGGGCCTGGCAAAAGATTACATAGGCCATAGTACCTGACAGAAAGAGGGAAATGGCAATTCCGGTAAAAAGATAACCATAGGCTTCGGACGCTTTATCTTTCTTTGAGGCAGCCACAAAGCGGGTGATAGCATTTTGAATACCAGAACCACACACAGCATGCACAAGCATCATGACAGGTGAAATGAGACCAAAAATACCAAGACTTTCCTCGCTAAAAACTCTTGATAAAAAAATGCGGTAAAAGAATCCAATCAGTTTCGTGATGATACCGGCAGCGGTGAGGAAGAATGTGCCAGTGATGATGGGATTTTTCAAGTATTTTGGATTGAGATAAGAACGAAGCTGTTTTGTGGATGGATTAGAATACATAGGATAGCTCCGGTTGATTTACTTTCTATAATGTATGGGATATTTTGGCAAATATGTCTCTAAATTTGGATTACCAGCTCCAGCAGCACAAGAAGTTTAAGCAAAATGATATGGAACTAAGGGAGCGTATGTGGTAAGATAGAAGTATTCAATAATCTATAAGACAAAGAAGAAAGGCAAATTTATGGGAAAAAAAGTTGTAGTAGGAATGTCAGGCGGGGTGGACTCGTCGGTGGCGGCGTACCTGTTAAAAGAACAGGGGTATGATGTCATAGGCGTGACAATGCAGATCTGGCAGGATGAGGAACAGAGTTCGGTGGAGGAAAACGGTGGCTGCTGCGGGCTGAGCGCTGTGGACGATGCGAGGAGAGTGGCTGCAAAGCTGGACATCCCATATTATGTGCTGAATTTTAAGAAGGAGTTTCGCGACTGTGTGATCAATCCGTTTGTGGAGGACTATCTGCACGGGAGAACGCCTAATCCCTGCATTCTCTGCAACAGACATGTGAAGTGGGAGGCGCTTTTGCAGCGGAGTATCGCGCTCGGGGCAGACTACATCGCGACAGGGCATTACGCTCGCATTATACAATTAGATAATGGCAGATATGCGATACGCAGCTCTGTGACAGCCAAAAAAGATCAGACCTATGCGCTCTACAATCTCACACAGTATCAACTGGCACATACGCTGATGCCGGTGGGGGATTATGAGAAGGATGCGATCAGAGAGCTTGCAAAGAATCTGGAGCTTCCTGTGGCAGAAAAACCGGACAGTCAGGACATCTGCTTTGTGCCGGACAACGATTATGCGGCTGTGGTTCAGAAGGAGGCAGGCAATCGGATACCAGTCCCCGGGAATTTCGTCACTGCGGAAGGTGAGATTCTAGGGCAGCACAAGGGTATCATACATTATACAGTAGGACAACGAAAAGGGCTGAATCTTGCGATGGGGCATCCCGTGTTTGTGACAGAGATCAGACCGGAGACAAATGAAGTGGTGGTCGGGAAGGCGGAGGATGTCTTATCGGATTCGCTGGTGTGTGATGACTTGAATTTTATGGCGGTTGCGGATCTCACAGAACCGATGGAAGTGAAAGCAAAGATCCGCTATTCTCATGCAGGGGAATCCTGCGTGATTGAAAAGCTGAGGAATGGACAGGTAAGGTGCAATTTCAAAAGGCCAGTCAGGGCTGTGACACCCGGACAGGCCGTCGTGTTTTACCAGGATGATTATGTTCTCGGCGGAGGAACGATTGTCGGTGAAAATGCTTAATCAGATATTGAGAGATTGTCACAGTTTGAAATATTCAGGCATGCGGGACTGGAAGATACAGTAGTATTGGAAGCCGCATGCTTTTAAAATGTCGCAGGCCTTGTCGAAGTGCGAGGCGATATCGCCAGGTGTGTGGGCGTCGGACCCGATCGTGATGATTTCGCCGCCAAGCGCGCGGTAACGCTTTAAAATATCTGCGCATGGGTTAGGTTGTCCAAGTCCGGCGCGAAAGCCGTTTGTGTTGAGCTCGATTCCCTTTTCATTCTCGATGAAGTGGGTCAGAATCTGGTCGAACACATCGGCGTGCTTTGCGTAGGTGAACTGCGCATTTTTGGTTGGGCCATACCGGACCACATAGTCGAGATGCCCATACACATCATAATACGGAAGGGATTTGACACATTCCAGGACAGACTGAAAGTATTCATGGTGCGCCTCGTCCGCACTGCGCCCCTCAAAAAAGGCAGGGTAATAAGGATCCTGGCGGTTGCATATGTGCGAGGAACCAATGATAAAGTCAAAGTCATGTGACTTGGAATACACGGCTAACTGGCGTTTTAAATGGGGCTGCAGACCGAGCTCCACGCCAAATCCGACCGAAATCCGGTCTCTGTATTTCTCCCGGAGTTTTAAGAGTTCATACAGATAAGAATCCGTGTTTAAGTCAAAGATATCCTCCTCGCCAGGCGCATAGACATAATCGGGGTCGTAATGCTCTGTGATGCAGATATGCGTCAGCCCAAGAGAAACAGCCTTTTGGATCATTTCTTCCATCGGGGCATCGCTGTCCCCGGAAAAGCTTGTGTGCATATGAAAATCAGCTTTGATAGCCATAGAAAAGTTCTCCTTTTTTGTCAGATATACTTTTCAGTCTAACACAAACTGATAAAAAATAATAGGAAAAAGTGTGTTCCTTTGAAAATATTGGAAAAGCATTGCGAGAGGCTGACTGTTTATAAATTTTTTATTGATGTTTTTATGATTTTTTAAAAATATGACTTGAAATTTATGCCATAATTAGGTAAAATGATTTTGTTGATAAAATTTTGTCAATCATTTTACACAAATCGCCGAAATGTGCTATTTTTTAGGGGTTGCATTTGCATAAAAACTGCTAAACGATCAGAGACTAAAAAGTAACTGTGTAAATTGTGGACAAAATAAAGATGATAAAATAAATATTATCTATTTTAGGAGGAAAATGACATGGCAGTAAGAGTAGCAATTAATGGTTTTGGCCGTATCGGTCGTCTTGCATTCAGACAGATGTTTAATGCAGAGGGATACGAAGTAGTAGCAATCAATGACCTGACAAGCCCTAAGATGCTGGCACACCTGTTGAAATATGATTCTTCACAGGGAAAATATGAGCTGGCTGACAAGGTTTCCGCAGGCGAGGATTCTATCACAGTAGATGGCAAAGAGATTAAGATCTATGCATTCCCAGACGCAAACAACTGCCCTTGGGGAGAGTTAAAGGTTGACGTTGTATTAGAGTGTTCAGGATTCTATACAAGCAAGGATAAGGCACAGGCACACATCAATGCCGGCGCCCGCAAGGTTGTTATCTCTGCTCCGGCTGGAAATGATCTTCCTACAATCGTTTACAATACAAACCATGAGACATTGAAGGCATCTGATACAATTATCTCAGCAGCTTCATGTACAACAAACTGCCTCGCACCGATGGCAGACGCATTGAACAAGTATGCGCCGATCCAGTCTGGTATCATGGTGACAATCCATGCTTACACAGGTGATCAGATGACTCTTGACGGACCTCAGAGAAAGGGCGATCTGAGAAGATCCAGAGCAGCAGCAGTGAATATCGTTCCGAACAGCACAGGTGCAGCAAAGGCAATCGGCCTGGTTATCCCTGAGTTGAATGGCAAGTTGATCGGCTCTGCACAGCGTGTTCCGACACCGACAGGATCTACTACAATCCTGACAGCAGTTGTCAACAAGGCTGATGTGACAAAAGAGGGCATCAATGCAGCTATGAAGGCAGCAGCAAACGAGTCATTCGGTTACAATGAGGATGAGATCGTATCTTCTGACGTAATCGGTATGAGATTCGGTTCTCTGTTCGATGCTACACAGACAATGGTTAACAAGATTTCTGATGACCAGTATGAGGTACAGGTAGTTTCCTGGTATGACAATGAGAACAGCTACACATCTCAGATGGTAAGGACAATCAAGTATTTCTCAGAATTAGCATAATGGGTGGATTGTCCTCGGACAATCAAGTATTTCTCAGAATTAGCATAATTCTATCACAAAAGACCTGTCAAGGTCCGGTCTTATGGACCGGACCTTTTTTCGATGAAAATAAAATTAAAAGGAGAATGTAAAAATGGGATTAAACAAGAAATCAGTTGATGATATCAACGCTAAGGGCAAAAGAGTACTTGTGAGATGCGACTTCAATGTACCTCTCAAGAATGGCGAGATCACAGACGAGACCCGTATCGTGGCTGCACTTCCCACGATCAATAAGCTGATCAAGGATGGCGGCAAGGTTATCCTTTGCTCTCATCTGGGAAAGGTTAAGAACGGACCAAACGAAGGCGAGTCACTGGCTCCCGTGGCAAAGAGACTTTCCGAGAAGCTTGGCAAGGAAGTAAAGTTCATAGCTGATTACAATGTGACAGGCGAGGCTGCCACAGCAGCAGTGGAGGCTATGAGTGAGGGCGATGTTATCCTGCTGCAGAACACACGTTTTCGCGGCAAGGAAGAGACAAAGAACGGTGAAGAATTCAGCAAGGAACTGGCTGATTTGGCAGATTTGTATGTGTGTGACGCATTCGGTTCCTCACACAGGG
Organism: uncultured Lachnospiraceae bacterium; assembly: GCA_947178145.1. Lineage (GTDB taxonomy): Bacteria > Bacillota > Clostridia > Lachnospirales > Lachnospiraceae > COE1. The sequence goes on from CAMWXE010000022.1 coordinate 54,348, forward strand.
CACATGCATCTGTGGAAGGTGTTACAAAGTGCATTACCGCAAAGGGCGGTGAGAATGCAGTTGGCTATCTGATGCAGAAGGAGATTGATTTCCTTGGCAACGCAGTGGAGAATCCGGTAAGACCATTTGTGGCAATTCTCGGCGGTGCGAAGGTGGCAGACAAGTTAAATGTTATCAATAACCTTTTGGAGAAATGTGATACGCTCATTATCGGCGGCGGTATGGCGTTCACATTCTTAAAGGCAAAGGGATACGAGATTGGTAATTCGTTAGTGGATGATGAGAAGCTTGACTACTGCAAGGAGATGATGGAGAAAGCTGAAAAGCTTGGAAAGAAACTTCTTCTTCCGATTGACACTACGATTGCAGATGGATTCCCGAATCCGATTGATGCTGAAATTGCTGTAGAAGTCGTTGATGCAGACAAGATTCCGGCAGGGAAAGAGGGGCTTGATATTGGTACAAAGACTGCGGAACTCTTCGCAGATGCTGTAAAGTCAGCCAAGACAGTCGTATGGAATGGACCTATGGGTGTATTTGAGAATCCCACACTTGCAAAGGGAACAATTGCTGTGGCAAAAGCATTGGCTGAGACAGAGGCTACCACGATCATCGGCGGCGGCGATTCTGCAGCAGCAGTAAACCAGTTAGGATTTGCAGATAAGATGAGCCATATTTCTACAGGCGGCGGTGCTTCTCTTGAGTTCCTGGAGGGCAAGGAACTTCCGGGTGTCGTTGCGGCGGATGACAAATAAAGTTTTGCAGGCTTTGACGGTGGCTGGCATCAGCCTGTGTCTTTGGTGTGCTGTATATATGATATATGTTGCCGCTTCTGAGCAGGCAGCGGCGAAAATAGAATCATCAGGGACAAAGACGATGCTGGCAGCTGCCGGCTTTGTGGCAATAGCTGAGGGAGTTATTGTGCATACGGATACCGAACACACGGTTATCCAATATTATCATAAATGGGACAGACTATAGGTATGTCATATACCATAAAAAGGCAGATTAATCAGTTTGATAAGAAAGGGGATAGGAACATGGCAAGAAGAAAGATTGTAGCCGGCAACTGGAAGATGAACATGACTCCCAGTGAGGCTGTTAAGTTAGTTGACGAGTTAAAGGACCTGGTAAAGTCAGATGAGGTCGATGTAGTATACTGCGTACCGGCAATTGATATTGTCCCGGTTGTAGAGGCAGTTAAGGGCACAAATGTAGAAGTTGGTGCTGAGAATATGTACATTGAGGAAAAGGGCGCTTTCACAGGTGAGATTGCACCGGCAATGTTGGTGGATGCAGGTGCTAAGTATGTCATTGTCGGACATTCCGAGCGCCGCGATTACTTTAAGGAGGACGATGCTTTCCTCAACAAGAAGGTAGCCAAGGCATTTGAGCATGGACTGACACCGATTCTTTGCTGCGGCGAGTCTCTGGAGCAGAGAGAAACCGGCGTTACGATGGACTGGATCAGACTGCAGATTAAGTCTGACCTGGTAGGCATCACGGCCGATCAGGTAAAGAAGCTGGTTATCGCTTATGAGCCGATCTGGGCAATCGGAACAGGCAAGACTGCGACAACAGAGCAGGCACAGGAAGTCTGCAAAGGCATCCGCGACTGCATTGCTGAGATGTATGACACAGACACAGCTGAGGCAGTCCGCATTCAGTATGGCGGTTCTGTCAATGCTGGAAATGCTGCAGAACTCTTCGCGCAGCCTGATATTGATGGCGGTCTCGTTGGCGGGGCAAGCCTGAAAGCTGATTTCGGGAAGATCGTCAATTATAAGTAAGTAACAATGTGCACAATAAAAAGCACCAGATATGGGGAATAAAACCCTTATATCTGGTGCTTTTTTGTTGCTTTCTGACAATATACTTGTGTTTGGTAATGTTTTATAATGTGAGTGATATCACTTGCAGATATCACTCGGATATCACTTTGAGACGGAAAATATTATCAAAAAAAGGAGTATCAATATATGGCTAAACGAAAAGATGGGGATGGCAGTGTCAGACAGTTACAGGATGGATCTTGGGAATGTCTTATGCAGAGTAAATATGTGAACGAGAATGGACGGCCGAAACGGATTAAAAGAAAAGCAGCAACAGAACAGGAGGCAATAAAGGAGTGCCGGTTAGCTTTGAAAGCTTGGGAGAAGGAATATGAGAGAGGAAGAAATACAAAAATAGACAAGACAAGAACACTCGGGTCTTACATGGAAGAATATGTAGACAAGGTTGTAAAAAACAGAGGCATTACAGGAAGTACATATAAAAGCTACATTTACACATTAAATGCAAATTTTTACAACTACAAAATTTCAAGGCTACAACTGCATATGTTAAATACAGTCGAATTCGAGTTGTACTTTGATACAGTTACGCATGATAAGAGTAGGAAGACTGCCAGTGTGCCAATACAATTATGCAAGCAGTTGTCCACTTGGTTATATGGTAAGAGTCTGATACCAGAGGATTATGCCGCATATGCGCAGACAAAATATGAAAAGAAAGATGAGTATTTCAGGGATAGGGAGAATGAGGAAAAGAGCAGGAAGCAGATTTTTACGGATGAAGATATTGTTAAATTCTATAACAGTTACAAGAATAATGTATCAGAGTATAGTTGTGTGATTTTACTACAGTTGGAAACAATGATGAGAGGTGGCGAGGTTTTAAATTTGCATATAGAGGATATAGACTTTGATAATAATACGATAACAGTAAGAAGTACAATTGCAGAGAGATTCATTGATAATGACAAGACAAAAGGATTGGAGAAATATGAAAAGGTTACAAAAGGGGGGAAGGAAAGAGTAATCTATATGAGTCCGTTCGCAAAGGAATTAGTACTGTATATGCTGGAGCAGACAAACTTGAAATGCAGACATAATCCTAATAATCTGCTATATCCTAGTTTTTTAAAACACGGCAAGGCAAGAAGTATGGATGCATATGAAATTCAATTAAAAGCATTATGTGACAAAATCGGAGTGGATAGAGATGTAAGGCCGAGAGAGAAACCAGATGGAAAAATTATAAATGAGGGATTGAATACACATGCTTTAAGGCATACAGCTATTACAATTGCTAACACAAGTAAAAATGCGAATGTGGTTGCAAATGCTCTGCAGGCAGGTCATACGGCCATCAGGACAGAGAATATATATACCCATAATAATTTAAAGGCACAGGAGCAGATAGAAACTGCCAGTAAGGCAGTTCTTAATCTAAGGCCGGAGAATCCACAAAATGAGCCTTGCATGAAATTACAAAATGCAAAGAAAGACATTACAAGCATGTCAGAACAAGATAAAAAGTTGTATGAAATGTATTTGGAATTAAAAGAGAAATTTGAATGAGAGAAGAGGAGAAATCCTCTTTTTTTCTATGCACACGGGCACCCAGAGGAAGTATGTCAGCTGGAGCTGACGGGTGCCCGGCGCGCGAGTAGGGGAAGATAAATCTTCTCTACTCGATTGTACACGCCGATGCAGAGGAAATATTCCACTGGAGTGGCGCATCGGCGGTGTGCGAGTAGGGGAATTAAGATCCATCAGGCACTGAGACCGTATTTTTGCTAAAATGAAACAAAAGCGGGAGCTGCTATAATGATCACAGGAATTATAATCATATTGGACATGGGGAATGTTGTTCATCATATAGAAATGGAGGGATAAAGTTATGCTGGATTATGATTATACAAAAGAGTATGGAATGCCGGTGGATGAAAGTTTAAGGCTGCTGAGAATGAAAAAATATCCCATGCAGCTTGATGAAGGCATTATTATGGTAGACCGGCTCGAATCTTCAGGAACAATCACAATTTTTGAGAGTATAAGCGAATCAGCAGATGATGTCAGAAGGGATATAAGCAATGTTGAATGCTGTTTGAATGCTGTTAAGGTGGCAGGGGTAGTGGTTTCGATTAACCAAGATGAAAGAAAGGTATATTTGGACAGAATTTTTTGCGAATACAGCTATGAAGACGAACTGGTTCCGATTTTAATGGAACAGGTAGTTAATTTCACAAAATTTTACAATTTTGAACTAAGCCTGCCATTACGAAAAAGACATAGACAGCAGGAACAGACTGTATACAGTAGGGGAAAGGCTATTGCAAAAACTATACTTGGATTGTAACTTGATTGGTAGAAGATATTCTAAATCGGAGTTCTTTCCCTCTCCCCCACACCCCCTCTCCTTTTCCGAAGGGGAACTCTGTTCCCCCTCGAACTCCCCCATGCAAGGGGGATAAGCATTCCCCCTTGACCCCTGCTTGTACAGCACGTTGTGCTGTACAACAGAATTTTTTGTTGTGTGGGGGAAAACAAAAGAGAGATTTCTTAAAAAGTGTTGCCTTTTGATTGTGCCTGATTATTATGCCGGCAGGGGAGGGAAACGGCTTCGGGGCAGACTTTCCCTGCAGATTTTGCAAAGAAGTCTGCTCCGAAACTATTTCCTTCCCCCGCCAACATTTAATATGCCGTATAGGGTTTGGGTATCCGTGTTCGTGTCTGTTACTTTGCTTAATTGTTATGGATTTGATTCCTAACACTTAAGCAACACACTTTCTACAAGCATTAAACAGCCTGCTTCGACTTGCGTAGGGTTTCCCCATTCTGTGTGTCCCCTTCGCGCGTATTACCGTTGCGCGACGCTGTATTCCCCCGCGGGATAGTTTTAACCATACCAAATAGTAATATTTGGGTTAGGCTTATTGAGGTCTTTCTTCCGCTTTTAACCCCTGTCGTTATTTACATATAACAGATTTTGCAGATATGTAAAGCCGAGTGCATTCTCTGAATGGGCTGCACCATACCACCACGTTTATACTGTGCGTCAAACAGATAGATAAATATAAGTATAGTAAGTACTTAACATTATCCCTCCCTATTTTTGTAATAGGGCAACACCAACTTAGTTATGTACCAGTTGGGACCAACAACCAAAATGTGTTTATTAACTGCCTACCTTTTGGCGTGCTTAGGCAAGTTTTTTATTTCTCTAAATATGAATTTTTTTCTTTGATGAAGAGATTGATATTTATAAAAAATAAATAAATTTTTTCGGTTGGGGAAAATTCTGCTGAAGATGTTTTACAGGACAGGGTACCATTACAGGGTTGATAATCTTCGTGAACTGAAATGATGAAAATTGGGCAAGGCGGATCATATGGGCATGCAAAAAGCTCAAAGAAGAAAGATTAGACAATCTATTTTTGGAGTGATATTCGGAAACTAACAGGTGTAAGAAAGAAACCTATTTCTGGTATCCTGCCAAAGTTGGGGATTTAGCTGCTACCGATACAATACGAAAGCTAATTGGATAATAAACTGAAATCGTATAATAAATGTTTTTTTGCAAATTAATGATAGAAAAATAGTGCGGTATGATTCTTGTACGGTATGCTGTAATGGCAGCGGTATCCCTATAAACTTAGAAAGGAATAAGCGAATATGTTAGAATGTAATTGTACTAAAAAATGCAGTCTGCCAATGGATGAATCTTTAAGGGCAATGCGAATTAAAAAAAATCCTATACGGCTTAAGGAGAATATTATTTGTAATGACCAGATTGAATCGAAAGGGATTATACAGATATTGGAATATACTGGCGGCGGATTATTCATACAAGTAAATCACTTTGGAACAGAGCAGGATACAAATGCAGTCATGGTGGCGGAAATAAAAGTATCTGTTTTTTTAGAGGAAAGAAAGGTACATATAGACAGGATTTTCCATGAATATGGGCATGAAGAACTTGTGTCAATACTGATGGAACAGGTTATAAATTTTGCAGATTTTTACTGCTGCTCAATAAACTTTTCTGATCGGCGGAAGAATAAGAAATGTAGTCCTTAATTAATGGAGATGTGTTGGCAGAAAGTAAAGGACAACAGAGATTTATAATTTAATATCACAGTGCTGGTTTCTCACAGCCCTGTATAAATCAAATGAGGCTAAGGCTTAACCTTAACCTTATAGTTTCATTATCGGTGATGGTTCTGACGGATGAGTGTATAATAATCTGTCAGAACCTTTTTCCTCTTATTTTTGTGGTCAGGGAAGATCACAGAAAAAAAGAAAGGTGGCTGGTAAGACTTAAGAAGAGAGGCGGTGGCGCCTGTCTGGAACCCCAGTAAAATTAAGGAATTTTGGGATTCGATACAAACCATATGTGTCAAATCTGTGAATCATTTATGTGTCATGCTAATGAAACATTAAATAGTCATTGTGACTATTTAAGTATGTTGGTGCAGAGCCGAATCTGCCAAGAAAATATTTTATGTTAACATGAAATTATTGCTGACTGATTTGATTACAATAACGGCATTTATATGATGTTTTAATCAAATGGATGGTTGTCATAATAATCATCGTCTTTTACCTGTGGGAGCGTAAGTCTGGGGGTTCTGTCTTTTATAATCTTTTGGGAGTTGCTTTTATTACTTTTATGCTGTTTCGGTTCTTTTAGAAAAATATTATCGGGAAATTTGCAATATTTTACATTACTTCCCCATGATTTCCATGCAAGATTTTTATTTATGTAATATATATTGAAAGTACCGGTTTTTTCGACATGGATGAAACCAAGTTTTTTGAGTTCAGCAATGCACCGGGCAACGGTAGACCGAGACAAATCGAACTGCTCCATCAAGGTTGCTTGGGAACAGATCAAGGCATTATATTGATCCATCTGCTGTATCATAAAAAGCAGCATATTTAAGGCATTCTGGTTCAGTTTGTTTAAACTGATAAGGTAATCTATGTTGTTAAGATTAAGTTGGGCATAGTTATTGAATGGGCTTTGCCGGTCTTTCTTCTTCTGTTCTGCAAGAGCTTCCTGCTCTGCTTTTTTTTCTGCCTCCAGTTGTTTTTTTCTGGTATCAAACGAAACACTGTCAATGGTGCTTTTATCGCCTACTTTCATGTCAATAATCCTCTTTGCTGATAAATTTTAGTGTATATCATCTGCTACATAACTGCTGGATAAAATTGCACATACAATCAAATCTGCAAAAGTCAACATAGCAGGTGGCATATGTATTGAAAGACTTTTTTATTATTTAACCAGTGGATTTTGTTTAGGTTAATGAAATGTGTAATAAGTTATACACAATTGAAAAAAGTCTTTGAAAATAATAAGTATGCAGAGTAACAGGCTGAATTCCTATCTCATGATAACTGGATAGGATTCTGTTTATATTTATATGCTATCTCCATTTTATATGTTTGTTCTTCTATTTTCAATCCCAAGAGCACATATTTAAAAATTTTCTGATTTTTATCGGATATTGGAAGTACTATGTACTGTAATAGTGAGAAATAGCCTGTTAAAAGAATAAAATCGGTCAAGATTAAATTTATTCTACAATTAATATTTTTGCTTTGCATATCCTTAATGGGGCTGAAGCTAACGTTTGAACTTGACAAGAAATCTGGAAACGAAATAACTGCTCTTTAAGAAGTGGGAATGAGTAGATAGAAACATAGTGGTTGGAATAACTGATTATATTGGAGAGGAAGCAATTTTTAAGAACGTATTTTCTCCTGTTTTTTGCAAAAGGGCAGATATTGGGTGGGTATCATATTTTTGCGTACAGGTATAGGTGATTTTTAATGTGCTATTTAAGTAAAAAAATGTAACAGGTATAGGTGATGCTTAAGATAAGGGAACTGATTTTTTAGATAGCAGGTATAGGTGATGTCTAATAAATGACTCCATCCAAATTAGGTAGCAAGTATAGGTGATGTTTAAAATGAACAATACAGTTTTTCAACGGTTCAAGTATAGGTGGTGTTCAATGGTGGTGCTCAGCGATTCAGGTTTTAGGTATGCTTAGAGGGCGGATATTCGTTTTATGGCAGCAGAGATATACGATGTAAAAGCAATTTCTGCCAAATCTATTCTTTTCGAAGGTGTGATAAGATGAGTGTGTCAAAAGTAAACAAGTTTCTGAACGAAAAATAAGGAGGGATTGGGAATATGGATTTAAGCAATTACTTAACCAGTGAAGAAAGTGAACAGATGGAAATGTTGATGAAGAAGGCGGCAGAAAGGAGGCAGCAGGATAAAGGAAAAACGGATGATATGGTGATATTCCTGTGTATGCAGATGCAGTATAAAAGCAGGGAACAACCGGATGAGAAAGTGGTTGGAAGAGGGGAAGAGTTTGATGCGGATCTGGAAAATGTGACGGAGCAGCTCTGTAAATTTTGCCAGAAGTACAGATTATGCGATAGTCGCAAAAAGTGTGGGGAGTATATGGCGGAAGATGAGGAACTACCATTTGATTAGGAGCGTGAAGCGACAAATGGTTTACAGAATATTTTGCAGGACACGGGATGGAGGCGCTGCGAGTGAATGCAGGAGACAAAGAATGGGGGCATAAGATTTTACTGTTTAATGGAGCAATAGGACAATATAAACTAAAAAAGGAAGTGGTAGATGATATAAGTATACGGATTTCAAGGTGAAACATATAACTGAAAATGTTTTTCTGCTCTGTACGCAGTCCTGAGCAGAAAGGGGCTTACGTGGATGGAAGAAAAAATTGATATATGATGATAGACAGATGGTGTTTAGGAAACGGATTACCAGTCTTAGAAAGGAGGGAAGGCAGTAGTGAATTTTTTCTTTCCATCACCGTAAATTTTCTTTATTACAAGAGGGAGTTATAAAATATAAAAGACTTATTTTAACTTTATCGGGGAATACATACTGCCGACTATGGTGGAGAAAGAGCCGACACCCGAAGAACTGGAAGAAATGCGGAAGAAAGAAGCGAGAAAGGATAAGCTTCATCAGAATTATCTGAAACGGAAAGCCAGTGGGAAACAGAAAGAATATGAGGAACGCACCAAAGCGAAGAAAAAGGCGCAGATTGAGAGCCAAAAAGAGCAGATAAGAGTCGAGGACAGGGAAAAGGCATATATTTCCATGCAGGAGTGCCAAACATACCAAGAGCAGGGAAACAAGCTGTAATGTAAAACAAGGATTTTAAAGAAAAGACTATGACAGTGACGGTTATAGTCTTTTTTCATGCAATAATTACCGTAGGAAGTGAAATCATATTCCCCAAGTGGAAAAATATCCACACACAATATTTTGAAAAGAGAAAAGGACAAGAATAAACTTGATGTAAAATTCTATTGATTTTAAAAAGTTTGTTAAGTATAATTAGTCATACAAAACATACTTAATAAATGGGAGGTTTATTTATGAAAAAGCCAAAAGGAAAATACGCATGGACAGTTACAGTCGGAGAAAAAGGGCAGATAGTAATACCCAAACAGGCTCGTGATATATTTGAAATCAATTCGGGAGATACTTTGATTATTTTGGGTGATGAAAAAAAGGGATTGGCAATCCCTCCTAAGAGTGCATTTGCTCAATTTACTGCTGCTGTCTTTGAAACAGATATGGATAATGAGGGAGAGGAATGAATTGAGAAAAATTTATCTTGATAACATACGATGGGCTACTGTTATATTGGTTTTAATTTACCATGTTTTTTATATGTTTAATGGCGTTGGTATTATGGGAGGTATTCCGGGGGCGGCAAATATCTTTGTATTTGATTGGATAGCCTGTATTATATATCCGTGGTTTATGGTGCTTTTATTTGTTATTGCGGGTATGAGCGCAAGGTTTGCTTTACAAAGCCGAACAGAAAAACAATTCATAAAAGAAAGAGCGGTCAAATTGCTGATACCTTCAACACTTGGTTTGCTTGTTATTCATTGGGTAACAGGATATTTGAATATTAAAATGGGCGGCGGACTTGAGTATATACCGCCGGCTTTGATTTATCCAATCTCTGCGATAAGCGGTACGGGACCTCTTTGGTTTATTCAAATGCTGTTTCTGTTTTCCTGTATCCTTGTTCTGTTTAGAAAAATAGATAAGTCAGATAAGATATGGACATTATGCGGAAAAGTAAATTTGTTGGTTATATTACTTCTTTTTCTTTTAATTTTTGGAGCGGCACAAATCCTAAATATGCCCGTTTTGACAATGTACCGTTTTGGAATTTATTTTACTGCTTTTTTAATCGGCTACTATGTTTTTTCACATGAAGAAGTACAGGAAATCATAGAAAAAGTATGTATTCCAACATTGTGCCTTGCAATAATCAGTGCCGTTTTTTATGCATTTCGTTATGGTGGCAGTAATTTTACATCTTCTGATTGTCTGCAAAGCATGATGACGAATTTCTATCTTTGGATTGTGATACTTGCAATTATTGGGTGTGGGAAAAAATATTTTAACCAAGAAACTGGCTTTACCCAGTATATGACAAAATCAAGTTTTGGAATCTATATTTTGCATTATCCGGTCTTAATTATAACCTGTTATATGCTGCACTATCACTTTGATTTCCCTGCAATATGGAATTATGTAATAGCATTTGTTGTAGAAATAATTATGACTTTTGTAGTGTATGAGGTCATTAAGAGGGTGCCTCTTTTGAGATATTTTGTACTTGGAATAAAAAGTACATAAAGCGCTTAAGTACTGGAAAAGTAAATGAAAAGATTTAAAAAATTGTATAAGGAATGGACAGACAATCTGTTGTTTGAAGGAGTGATTATACATGACAAAAAAATTGTTTTATCAAGCAACATTAAAATTCATACTTGGAGTAGTTGTCATAGGGATTTTAATATTTCTGCCTGCGGGAACATTTTATTATTGGAACGCATGGCTGTTCATGGGAATATTATTTATTCCAATGTTTTTTGCTGGAATTGTAATGATGTTCAAAAAACCAGAATTATTAAAAAAATGCTTAAATGCTAAAGAGCAACAAACAGAGCAGAATCTTGTGATAAAACTTAGTGGTTTGATGTTTGTTTTTGGATTTGTCATAGCGGGATTAAACTTTCGCTTTGAATGGATCATGTTACCTGATAGGGTTTCATGGATAGCAACCGTTGTATTTTTATTTTCTTATCTGCTTTATGCAGAGGTGTTAAGAGAGAGTAGCTATTTATCACGGATTGTAGAAGTTCAGAAAGGGCAAAAGGTGATTGATACAGGATTATATGGCATTGTTCGCCACCCCATGTATAGTGTGACGATTATTCTGTTTCTTTCTATGCCATTAGTGCTTGGTTCTATTTTCTCTTTTGCCATTTTTCTTGTATATCCTATAATTATTGCAAAAAGAATTAGAAACGAAGAAATTGTTCTTGAAAAAGGATTGGAAGGGTATGCCGAGTATAAAAAGAAAGTGAAATATAGAATGGTTCCATTTGTGTGGTAATACAACGACCGCTTTCCAATTTATCAAAGAGATAGGTTAAGCACTTGGGAAAATATTAGGTGCATTTCATCCGCGCAATTTATAGTGTCAAGATAGAAAGGTGATATAAAAACTGAATATTGTGTACCTTTGGGTAGCGATTATCTTAACAGACAATCAGCTACCTTTTTTTATTTTCGGAAACTATCAACACAGCACAGAAAGAATGAGGTATCAAAATGATTGAGAACAAAAATGACGTAAGCAGAAACTTAGAAAAGGCATTGCAGGCATTGGAACAGGCAAAACAGCGTGTAGCCAATGAAAAGAAAAAGCAGAGCGAGAAGAAGCGCAAAGCCGAGAACCAACTCTCCCACAATCCACTCTTACTAATGCCGAAAACGAAAGCGAGGGCGTTGTCTGCCTTGCGGCAGTCAAAAGGGGAAACGACAATTCCCCTTCGCAAGCTTCGCTTGCTACCCTTTAGTGAACTTTGCGTTCAGACAAAAGCCAAAGTGCGGCTTTTATCTGCCCACAAAGTCTATAGGTGCGTCCCTCTATCTTGTCGGCAGAATGTAGGTGTTGCGTATGGGTAATGTCACGAAACAGGCAAGTACACGTTTTTCCATAGTCAAACGGAGCAAAGGGCAGTCGGCAGTTGAGAAAGCGTCCTACATCAGCAGGAGCGTTCTTGTGAGCGAATATGACGGGCAGACCTACCGCCCCAAATACCATGAAGATTTAGTCCACAGCGAAATTACTCTCCCACCCAATGCGCCCAAAGAATATGCAGACCGAGCCACTTTATGGAACTCTGTTGAACTGTCCGAGAAAGGGCAGAAATCACAGCTTGCGAGAATGTTAAAAGCGTCACTCCCCAACGAATGGAGTTATGAACTTGCAGAGGAAGTTGTGAGGGATTATGTGCAGAGGAATTTTGTTGATAAAG
>CAMWXE010000023.1 GCA_947178145.1 uncultured Lachnospiraceae bacterium
ATTTATGCGCCTGATTTTGTGGTATTTCGTGTATTTCAACCGCACAGGTGGAAAAATTTATTATTTTTTTAATTTAGGGGTTGAAATGTTTGATACTTTAGTGTTATACTAATAGTGTTTGCAGGATTAGTACATCGGTAGTACATCGGCTTCCCAAGCCGAGGAGGCGGGTTCGACTCCCGTATCCTGCTTTTTGATTTCTTTATTTTCAGGAGTCTTGGACATCGGGTATGCAGGAAAGTAGTCAAAAAGGTAAATACTGCGTTACTTAAAAAATATCAGATATTTTTCTCACAGTTGTAGCTTGTTCCATCAACATATTTATCATCTCCTCTGATACCCCCACCACAGCAAAAAGTGTACACAATGTCAACAGTGTACACTCGTATATAATGTTCAAGAAACATTTATGTTTTTAAGTAGCACTACATCATCGTATCATCCCGCAGCACCTCAGCCAGATTGATTCCGCGCACCTTGCGCCAGCCAAGGACGTAAGCCAGCGCCACAGAACCTAAAATAGCCAGCATAAACATAGAAATCGGAAGAAACGGTGCCTCTGCTAAAAACTCTGCCACCCCCATATAACTCAGCCGCAGCATATACCCCACTGCAAGCACAGCCAGCGGAACGGTAATCAGGACTGGGCGGCCTGCGATAACCATCGCTTCAATACAGAACATTTTTCTGATCGCCTCCGGCGTCAGTCCCACAGACAGATACCGCGCAATCTCCCTTTTTCTCTGGCGCACAAACCCCATCGTATTGGAGAACACATTGCCGATGCCAATGATGGCAAGCAAGGCGCAAAATCCCCCAAATATCGTCTGCATTCCCAAGATCTGTTTACTGTTTGTATCATACTCCTGAATACGGTTTTCAGACTCTGAATGATATTTCCGGCCAATAAGCACGTCTATTTCGCCCTGCAGCGCAGTCAGCCTGTCCAATGTCGCATTTTCGCCAGCAAGAACACGAATGTAGATATCCTCCTCTGCGCCGCCAATTTGTCCCTTTATCACTTTCCATAAAGACACTGGAATGAAATGCACTAACTCATAGCGGTCAAGTGATGCATACTCCTCTCTCAAAACGGGAACCTTCTCCGTGTAGGACAACACAGGAATCTCTGCTGCCATTTCCCTGTTTCCTGACGCCCGCAAAATCGTTGTCGCACTCTCCCCCTTTACATAGGGCATATATACAGGGTGCCTGAAATCAGGATTTGTCACATCACAAATCCGGTTCCGCACAACTGCCCCGTCCAGTCGCGGCGCAATGCCAATCTGCTCACAGTAATCCATAAAACTGACATCATCCAATATCACTACCGGAGCACTTACCAGCCAGCCGCTGTCCGTCTGCGCCACATACGAAGCGGACGCATGGGAAAATCCGCCAAACGCTTTCATCTCCTCGCTCATTTCCTCCTCCGTGACAATCCTCTTTGCCAGCGCTTTCTGATAAACGACAGCGCTTTCCACTCCGTCAAGCCCCTGTATGCCTGCTGTCTCCCCAAAGAAATCAATTTCCGTGTCCTTCACTGTGACCATAATGTCCCATGCATTCTGATACCGCTCAAAATATGTCTCTCGCGTGCTGATTGTAGAGGTTGCAAAAAAGCACTGCATGAGAGTAAATGCCATAAAGGAGAGTATCAGGGACAGCGATGCCGTCCGCAGGGACCGCCGCTGTGCTTTCAGCGCATTTCCGGCCAGTTCGCCCTCTGCGCCGAACATAAGCGCCAATATGGGCGAGCTCCTTTTGCGTTTTAACTGCAGTTCGCCTGTGTTTTTAATCGCTTCCAGCGGGGTCAGCCTGCTTAGCTTTCTGGCCGGCAGCCACGCAGAAATCCATATTGTCAGGACTGTCACAAGCAATGTCAGCAAAAAGACAAGCGGATGATAGCCAAAGACCGCGTCATGCCGTCCCGCGTCATTGCCCGCCAACACATTTGACATATGCAAAATCCACCTGCCCATCACGATACCCAGCAGATTCCCCATAACCACTGGAGCAGCACACAGCACAGCCGCCTCCTGCACAAGACAGGCACGAATCTGCCTCGGCGTAGCTCCAATACTGGAAAATATTCCAAACTGATGGACTCTCGCGTTCATGGACACCGCAAACGAATTGTGTATGATAATGATTAGAGAAAGTGATGCCATTCCCGTTATAATGATAAACAATGGAAACAGCAGCCTTGGCGCGGTATCCTGGGAATCACGTATCAAATACATTGCCAGAAGCTGATTGTGGTATGTGACCGCTTCCGGCGAAGCCCCCACCAATTCCGCAATCTGCAGAGTGTCCTGCAGAACATCTCTCATATGATTAAAATATAAGTCAACTCCTGTTTCATTGACCACCACATCTTTCACAGTGGCATAATTCCTTATAGATTCTATATCTGCAAATGTGTCATCCACTTCCCATGTAATCCGGCTCTGCCAGCCGCCTTCCTCTAGGATAATCCGCTCAACCTCATACTTCCATAAATTGTAAAACAATCCACAGAGCAGGGACAAGAGCAGCGCTGAAATAAATGACGCCACCACGATGGAGATACCTGATGAGCGGTTGTTTTTTATATAGCCCGATGAATAATCTTTCCACATACGCACGCTACCTCCGCTCTTCATCACTGAGGATACGTCCGTCCTCAATCGTTATAATACGGTCTGCCTCCAAAGCCACCTTCTCATCATGGGTAATTAGAACACAGGTCTGCCCCAGATTGCGGTTAGAGAGTTTCAGCATATCGATAATCTCTCTGGAATTTTTCTGATCCAGATTGCCGGTCGGCTCGTCCGCCAGAAGCAGCGCCGGACGATAGATCAAAGAGCGCGCAATCGCAACCCTCTGCTGCTGCCCGCCGGAAAGCTGGTTTGGCAAAGCGTCAAGCCTGTCAGCGATGCCAAGAGAACTGACCACCTTCTCAAAGTACTCTTCGTTTGGTTTCTTCTTGTCAAGGGCAAGCGGCATCAGTATGTTTTTCCGCACAGTCAGCGTGGGAATCAGGTTGTAAAACTGATACACCAGCCCCACCTTTCTCCTGCGGAAAATTGCTGCCTGTGTCGGGTTCAATTTCGAAAGATCTGTTCCGTCTATCGTAACTGTTCCATCTGTGGGCTTGTCAACACTGCCAAGGATATGCAGTAACGTGGACTTGCCTGAACCGGACGCCCCCATAATTGCCACAAACTCCCCCTTGCTGACGGTCAGATCAATACCGTCCAATGCCACCACCTGGTTACTGCCAGAGCCATACACCTTGCGGACTCTCTCGCATGTCAAAATATTCATTCCACGTCTTCCTCCTGCTATCAATGTTTTCTGATCTATACCGATTCCGTGCAAAAAACTGTTCTGAATCGCTGCTGCATAATTACATTATAGCAAACAAATGTTACAACTCAGTGACAATAAAACCGAATTTCAAAACATGCGCCGCCCGTCGGCATATTCCGGGCACGAATTGTTCCATTCTGGCACTCGATAATCTCTTTTGCGAGCGCTAATCCGATGCCGATACCACCCTCACTGGCATTCTGCCCCCGATAAAACCTTTCAAAGAGATGTGGGATATCTTCCCTGGCAAATCCCTGCCCTTCATCGCAAATCAGAATTTCCGTGTACAAGGGATTCTGCTCGTAAGAGCAATGAATTGTTCCGCCCGCGCTGTGTTCCATACAGTTTTTCATTAGATTGATAACCGCCTCCATCGTCCAGTCTAAATCGGCTGTGATCGCCATTTCCCCCAACTCTGGAATGTCAACAGAAACACCCGATTTGATCAACAATTCCTGCAAATTGTCCGCCGCGAGAACAAGGACCGTGAAAACATCAATCTCCTCCTCCTGAAACACCAAAGTCCCAGCATCAAGCCGGGACAGTATAAGCAGCGCTTCCTCCAGATGCGTCAGCCTCAAAAGCTGTTTTTGTATCTGTTCCAGCTGCTTCGCGTTATATTCTTCTTTCATCGTCTGCACTGACAGGGAAATTGCAGTGATTGGCGTTTTGATCTGATGTGCGATATTGGATAAGTTTTCCGCAAAGTCATTTTTTGTCTGCACTGCTGCATCTTTTGTCTGATAAAGAAATGTGACTGTCTTGTAGATCTCGTCTTCCAGTTTTGAAAACAGATCTTCCCCAGAAGCAGAGAGCACAGCGGCTTTTCCCATATTGACCTGTTCCAGGTACTCTGCCAAGGCCTGAATGCGCGCAGCCTCCGCTTTATTCCGATACAGAAATGCCATGGCAAAAAGAAAGGCGCCTGCCAGAAATCCTGTCATCACAGACAATGTGCCATATCGGTAATCTGTTCTCAGAAAGTCATTGCTGCGATATCCCAATTCCGCCAGAAGATTGTGCTCCACTGTGTTGTCTGTATTTCCGTTTGTATATTCCTTCAACGCAGCAGAAATGGCCTGTCTTGCTTCCGGATCCTGTTCCAGCACTTCCCCACAGACAGCATTCAACACGTTATATTGCAATTTGCTATAATAACAGGACATCAACATCACTGCAAACGCAGAAGCAGTCAATGCAGCAGACAGGACAAAGCCTAAAATAATCACTAAATTTTTCCGCCTGCTCATATCGTATCCTCCATGCGATAACCCACACTTCTGACTGTTTTCAGGCAGGACGGCTGGTGCAGTTTGTCCCGCAGACGTTTGACTGTAACGGTCAGTGTGTTGTTATTCACATAGTTTCCGTTCATATCCCACACCTGCTCTAAGATTCTTCCTCTGGTGACAGTCTTTCCTTTGTTCTGCATCAGATACAAAAGCAGCTGGTACTCCGCCAGACTCAGATTCACCTCCTCCGACTGGCAGGAAACCAGCCTGCGGTTTAAATCGATCGAGATTCCATCGCAGGAGAGATACTGCTCTGCCACGTTTCCTGTTCTGCGAAGCAAGGCCTGAATTCTGGAATACAGCACTTCCAGCGCAAAGGGCTTTACCACATAGTCATCTGCGCCGCTCTGAAAGCCAGCGACAATGTCGCGCGAATCGCCGCGAACCGTGAGAAAAATAACCGGCAGTTCTTTCCAAGTTCTGCGAATCCATTGACACAAGCCATCTCCATGTCCATCTGACATATTCCAGTCCAGCAAAACGATTGTCGGCACGTGGACTTTCAACGCCTGCCTGACCGCAGCGAGCGACTCACAGATCGTGACCTGAAAGTTTCTCTGTTCCAGATATTCCTTCACAATGCCCGCAATATACGCGTCATCCTCGGCATAGTATAAATCAATCATCTTTCCCACCCCACTTTTTTCCAAAGCTTTTTCAGACATTCCTGTCATCCTTTTTCTTCAATAGCTGAGAAGTATCCAGTGTCTGCTCTGACTGTCTGGGCTTTCTCTGCTTCTTTTGCTTTTTCCCTGTTTCTGCCACTTTTCTTTCAGAAGCATCTTCTGTCTCTGACACTTGTGTCATCTGCGCTGTACCGCTATGTGGCTCCCGCACAGTACTTTCCACAGACTGAGTCGTTCTCCGTCCTGTTCTGCCCGCCATCATCAGAAGGCGCTTCGGCGCATACTGAAAACGCCGCATTGCCACATCGGCCAGAAACAGGCAAACCGTAAGTGCCAGAAGCCAGTTTGTCAGAGGATAACTTTCCCGTGCCCCTGAGGAAATCCGTGTCCAGACAGAATCCTGTTCTGTGATCATCCTGCCGTACTGCTCCACAAATTGCCGATAAGCGTCCGCGCTTATATCAAACTTATATTCGTCCGAGAACTGCACAGCTGCTGCAGTTGTCATATAGTTCTGTATCTCCCCGTCTTCCATGCGGCGTATATTAAAATGATACAAGCCTGTCTGCGGCGTGGAGAGCTCTGTCGTGTATTTTCCCGGCGCTGTCGCATGGAGCTTTTCCTCCGTGACAGCACCTTTGGGATCCATGACAGTCACCAGAATCTCTGTCGCACTGCCGTAGTCACTGGTCTGATAATCCACCTGTGTCCGCTCCCCGACTGTCACTACATTCACGCTGTCCTCGCCCATGCCGACATTTCCGGCAGAGTAGTCCACAATACGCTTCCACAGTTGGACATAGTCCTCCTGTCCGGCCAAAGCCCCTGACCACTCGCCTGTGACGTCGCTGTTCCACGCCGCCGTCCTGCCAAGTCCATACTGCCATACCGTGAGAATCGGGTCACCCTTCTCCCCAGACACAATCACCGGGCTGGATGCGGTCTTGGGTGTTGCGGAAATATAGCCGTAAATCACCGGCCATCCCTCTGGAAACAGATTGCCTGTCAATTCATGTCCCCTCTGTACGGACAACGAAAATACACCATTCTGGATATAGCTGTCGCCCCCCAGAAAAACTTCCTGTGCAAAAATCCTGGGAATATCGCTGGACACATCCGAGTAATAATATCTTCCGCCACACTTGTCCGCAAGATACTGCAGCAGACTTGTATCTGAATTATCCCCCACTGCAACGGTGGACAGGGTGATACCACTGTCTGTACAGCCGCCAATCACTTCCACAAAATTGTCTGTCTCTCCCATGCCATCCGTCAAAAGCACAATGTGCTTAATCGACGCCTCGCTTTCGGCAAGCACCCTGACCGCCTCCTGAAGTGCAGGCTTGATTGTCGTTCCGCCGCCATCACTGATCTGCTTGATTTTGTCTTTGATCGCCGTCCTGTCGTCCACCTGCCTCAGCTCCACCTGCCATTCATACTTATCGTCAAAGGTCAGAATCCCTACATAGTCCGTGTCGTTCAGGTTATCCACTGCCACCTCAGCTGCCCTGACTGCAATATCCAGATTGCTGATACCAACACTCCCTGCACTGCCCGTCATACTGCCAGAACGGTCGATTACCATGACCATCGCCATCGTGGGCATTTCATTCACACCCCGCAGCTGCATTTCCACCGGCAGTACTGTCTCCAGCACTGTATCACGGTAACCGCCCAGCGCGAAGCTGTCCTCTCCGCCGCAGCAGATAAACCCACAGCCGTAATCTTTTACATACGTCTCCAGATTATCCAGAAACTTCTCCGGCAATTCATCAATGTAAGTGTTTACCAATATTATAGACTTATAGTCCAACATGTCGTCGATATTGTCGGGCACATTGCGCGCAGAAACCACGCTGAAATCGCAGCCAGCTGCACTCAGCACGGAGGCAAAGGCCGACGTATTGACACTGCGCCCTGAAATGACCAGAATCCGCGGCGGTGTCTCCACCACAGAGCAGGCACTGTAAAAATCATTCTCCTGACAGGTATCCCCCTGCGCCTGTACCTGAACACGCAGATTCTCTGTCGCACCGCTGCCTGTATCGGCATCCACCTGTGCGCTGAACACAAAACGATTGCTTCCCTTGTTCAGATGCACGCTGTTTGCCGCTGTCTGGCTGCTGCCGTTGTAGAGTGCAATCACGGCATCTGTGTCATAATTGCTCTCAACGATTACTGTGATGGAATATTTATCACCGGGATGTAAATAAGCTGGCAGTGTAACGTTGTCAACATAGGCATCCGGCGTCTCCTCATTTTCGTACAACAGTGTCAGAAGCTCCGCCTGGCTTGCAGTCAGAGCCTGTGCCATGTTGCGGATATCCCCCCTCGTCTCCTTGCCGTCCGTGAGCACCACAAGCCGCTTGCTGTACTCCCCGGGAATCAGTGTAAGCGCCTTGGAAACTGCCTCCTCAAAGTTTGTCGCCGCCTTTTCAGGGAGTGTCAGCAACCCGCCATAATGGTGTTCCGATGTCAGAAACTGCTCCACGAGCGCATCTTTTCCAAAAGTCACAATACCATAGGTATTTCCCGATGGCATCTCGGAAATGGTCTTCTGCAAATACTGTTCCGCCTCTTCGAGATGCTCCTCGTTGCTGTTGGAGAGATCTACCACAAAGACAGTGGCCGTCTTTCCACTCCCTTTGTAAATCCGTATGCCAAAAAACGCCAGAAGCATACACAGAAGCACTGTCCCCCGCACAATCCAGTAAAATTTCCCCCGATAGCGCATCTGACGTACATAGACAATCCACTCAATCACCAGAAACACCAGTGCCAACAGGATAAATAGATGCCGGAGGGTTTGCTTTACCTTCTGCTGACGCACCGCATCCGAGCTGTTTGCCGGAAGATTTTCCAAGTCCGCTGTCTCTCTGCCGTCTGACTCTGTGGCCGTCTGGAAACGCACCACATAGCTTTCCTGGTAATCCGCATTCCCGAGTGTGTACAGACCCGCCTTGCCCGGGCGGCTCTCAAACTGGCTTCTGTCCAGCTCCGCCCATGGCTGCAGGGCAATCTCCTCCCCCGCATAATAAACATTCGTTGCAAGCCATGAAGTGTCCGAGAGATAAATCATGGCATTGGCCAGAAAGACCGGAAACTCTGCGCGCAGTGGGAAATCTGATTCCCGTATGTCAAACCCGACTACGATTTCTTTCCTGTCTTCGAACTCTCTGTAATACCCTACACACTTTCCGTCGTATTCCAAAAAGCTCTCCGCATCCTCTGGAAGCGCAAAGCAATATGCAGTGTTCACACCAATCGTAAAGCCGGACAGCCCCGCGGTCAGATCGCAGTCCGTCATATCCAGCACCACATTTTCCAGTATCTCCACTACCTCCCCGCCAGTATTGCCAAAGACCAGCCGATTCGACTCTGCCGCCTGTGGTGTCTGTCCGGCATCATAAATCACGATATTGTAACCCTGTTCTTTTAACGGTGTCCTGATCAGGGAATCTGCTGCCTCATCCACAGCCGCGTCAGTCTTTGCCTTGACGATACTTTCCCCTGTGACGGCATAATACGCCTTCTCAATAAATGTATTTCCGTCCCCGACGAGCAGCCCCCGCATCAGATTTTCCTGGTTTTTCAACGCCGACGACTCATTGTCGCGCACAAGACTGTCTGCAGAACCACCAGAAAACGAAATTTTATCAATCCGTGAGGTCAGTGTCTTCCCCTTCCAGTCCACCTGCTCAAAGAAGCAAATTCTGCTCTCGGAGGGTGCCAGATGCATTGATGCCAGCGCAATCATTTTCTTTTCATAAGTCTCATCATCATATAAGCTGACATCAAGTGACGCCTCCTCGTCGCTGTAATTTGTAATGCTTACCATTATATCAAACAAACCATCCTCGCGGCTGGTGAATGCCGTATATTCATTCGCAACATTGGACGACACATCCCCCATTACATACAACTCTTTATCCGCATTGCCGCGCAGCTCCTCAAACGCCGCTGCGCCAGTGCCATCTGTGTAGACAAGCACATCCGCTGCATCTCCCCCACTGGAAGCGGCTTCATTGGCGGCCTCTCCCATCAGGGTATCCAGTACGGACTGCGCCTGGGTGAGATTTCCACCGCTGTCGCTGCATTCTATGCCCTGCAGTGTGCGTACCAGACTGTCCGCATCCACAATATCCACTGCCAGAAGCTGTGCACCCGTGGCGTCCACAGTCACGACAGAAAAACGAGTATCCTGCGCAGTCCGCACATAGTCGCACGCCTGCTCCACTGCCTCCTCGAGACGGCTCTTCCCCGAGGAACCCACGTGCTGCATGCTGGCACTGGTATCAATCAGCAGCACCTTTCGCCCACCGCTGCGTCCGCTCCTCTGAATAAACGGTGACATCAGTGCAATCACCAGCAGTGCAATGATTAAAATCTGCAGATACATGAGCATATTGTGTACAAACTTCTCAAAAAAAGTCCGCGACTGTTCGTTTTTCAGCAGTTGTTTCCACAAAAGATTGGAGGAGATCAGATAGTCTGTCCCCCTTGGTTTCAACAAATACAGGATAATAATTATCGGAACCGCTGTCAGAAAAAACAGCGGCAATAAACTTTCAAATATCATATAATTTCCTTAGCTCCTGAAAAATCAGTTCATAAATATCCGTTTCCGTACTGCACACTGCATAAAATGCACCTATCCGCGCACACTCCTGACGCAATCCTGCCAAAAAAACCTGCAATGCCTGTTCATACACCCGAATGCTTCCAGCATCCAGCGTCAGACGCAGCGTGCTCTTCTCCTCCATGTCAATCAAGTTCCGTGTACCCGTAAGTTCTGTAAAGCGCTCCGCAGAGAGCTCCTCCGCGGCCAGCACATGCAAAAATGCAGTTTTTTGCTTCCTGTACGCCAAAAAACGCAGAATTTTTCTCACCGTCTCCTGTTCCTGATCTGCATCCACGAAAGACTCCTGTAAAAAGTCGCTGATAATCATAGTCACTCCCGGTCCCCTGCCTGGAAGCTGCCTGACGGCCTCACTGACATCAATTTTTCCGTCAAAAGAGCGCTGTGCCAGCCAGTCTGTAAGTCTCGGCAAGGCGCGCTTCCCGCCGCCAGCCACAAAGGGCTGCTGCATCTGACGCATATCGTAGAGCATCACGCGGTCCATATTGTTGAGCCCCATGCAGGCAAACGCAGCCGCCAATACACAGGCACGCTCACTTTTTTTGGGAACTCCATAGTCCATAGACGCACTGGTATCGATTAATATGGAGACAACGGCTTCCTTTTCCTCCATGTACTCTTTCACATACAGCCTGTCAAGCCGCCCGTAAGCATTCCAGTCAATGCGCCGTATGTCGTCGCCTGGCATGTATTCCCGAAAATCTGAAAACTCTGTGGAAGATCCCTTTTGTGTCGATTTACGGTTTCCCGTCAGATTCATGGATGCCCTGTGTCCCATCGCCAGCCGGAGCCGGGAAAGTTTGTCAAAAAATGCAGCGTCCAGCGTCATTGTCATAATTTCGTGTTCTCCTCCAATATTTTCTCAATGACATCATCCTCACTGATTCCCTCACTGATCGCGTCAAAACTCAGAATAATACGGTGTCTGAGCACAGGAAATGCCATTTCCTTCACATCCTGAAAAGAGACATTAAAACGTCCCTCGAGAAAAGCTTTCGCCCTCGATGCGCGGATAAGTGCCTGCGCAGCCCTCGGGCTGGCGCCTTCCTTAATATAGGGATTCCCGGCATGGGTATCCATGACAATATTTAACAGATAATCCATCACCGCGTCGGCAATCGGAATCTGGTTTACCAGAGCCCGCGCCGCCATCAGTCCATTGCTGTCCATCTGCTTTGTAATCATTGGCTCCTGGCTTCCCTCTGTCAGTGCAACAATGCCTTTCAGCTCCTCCCTCGACGGAAAGTGGACCAGTATCTTGAACATAAAACGGTCCAGCTGTGCCTCCGGCAGCGGGTATGTCCCCTCGTTTTCAATGGGATTCTGCGTGGCAAGCACAAAAAAGGGCTCTGCAAGGGCATGGCTGTCATTTCCCACAGTCACTGTGTGCTCCTGCATCGCCTCCAACAGTGCTGACTGCGTTTTGGGTGTAGCACGGTTGATTTCATCTGCCAGAATCAGATTGGCAAAAATCGGTCCGCGCTCAAAGGAAAAAGCGCTTCCCTGTTCGTTCTTGATAATGATATTGGTACCTGTCACATCGCTTGGCATCAAATCCGGTGTAAACTGAATCCGCTTGAATGACAAGTCAAAGACCTTTCCAATGGTGCTGACTAATCTCGTTTTGCCCAGTCCTGGCATGCCCTCCAATAACACATTGCCCCCTGTGAGCATGGCAAGCATAACCTGACGGATAATCTCGCGCTGCCCAATAATTCCCTTCTGGATCTCCTGTTCGCAGGCAGCGATCCGCTGTGCCATATCCGCCGGGGCTGGCAGCATATTGTTGTCCCATTCGCTCATTTTATTTAACTCCTTCCAAAAACTTATCCAACCTTTTCTCCTTAATTAAAGTTCGAAAAATACTCCTTAATAATCTCCTCCATACCGCTGGGATACTTTCCCGCCGCAATTCCTTCATAGGCGTTCTGCTCATAACTTCCGATCACCGCCTCGTAAGACATATGTGTCCCCTCCCAGCTCAGTCCGTTCTGTGCATGAAAATATTCAGAGGCTTCATGGTCTACCGCATTTCCTGTGAGATTGCCGTTGTCAGCGATATCATTCGGAATGCTCACGTAGTCATGCGGTGTATCGCTGGTGCCGGTTCCCCTGCCATTTCCAGACCCGTCACTGCCGCCATTTCCGCCGTTTCCATTATCACCAGACTGACCACCGCTGCCATTCTGTCCACTGCCTCCATTACTGCCATTGTTGTCATTCTGTCCGTTATTGCCGGACTGACCGTTCTGACTGCCCTGACCGTCCCCGCTGCCCATATCAGACTGCCTGGTATTTCCATTTGCATTGGCAAGCTGTGTCCCGCTCATCTCCTGCATCTTATTTGACAATGCCTGCATGGACTCTGCAGTGACAGACGACACCGTCGCCCCGTTCTGAAGACTCTGCGCGAGACTTGCCAGCTGACTGCCCATATTCTCATATCTGTAATTCAGCTTTTCCGTTGCTGCCTGCATCATCTCGTTGGAGGATGCCTGCTGATACTCTGACTGGGAAGCCTGCAGACTCTCGATCATCTCCTGCAGCACCGCCTGCTGTTCCGGCGTCAGTTCTTCCTCCTGCTCCAGCTGCTCCAACGCCTCCACAAGCTCCTCAATCTCATCCGTCTTCTCCTTTGCCTCCTCCTTAACGCTGTGCATCTCCTTTGCCTGATCCTTCATCTTCGAGGGCACCAGCGCAAGGACAAGCAGCACCACAAGCAGTCCCATCAGGGAACCGATCTTTTTCCATGGGGGCAGCAGTGCGATTCGTATCCTGTCCCGGTGTTCCCGCAGCTGCTGTATAGCGTCTGTGCGCTGAAGCCCGACCAGCGGACCTCCTTTTTCCAGATTCTCATAGGCGGTGACAATCCGCTCATCAAACCCGAAGCTGTCCATCACAAGCGCAGTCTGCTCCATGTTTGTCCGCTTCACATACGCCACGGTCAATGCCGTCAGCAGCGCGAGGACCAGCGCCAGAACAGCATACATTCCAGCATAATAAACAGGGATCACAAACGATGCCGCCTGGAAACCAATTCCCACAACCGCACCGATACCCAGCGCTGACACCAGATATTTTAAAAGGCCTGCCAGATTTAATCTGCGTCGACAGCTTTGTATTTCTTTTACGAAATCGCTCTGTTCCATATGATTCCTCCATGGTATTCGTAATTCTTAGTCGGCTTTCTGGGTCGTCTTCTTTTTGCTCTGCTTTTTACCACCCATATTATTCATCGGATTCACCTTCCATGCCGCCGCAATCATAAACCAAAAAGCCAGCACAAGGATACATGCTGCCGACAGGAACATCCAGACTTTCCCCTGCGCCAGCCGGTATGTCACAAATCCAACAGATCCCTGCGTAAAGTTAGAGCCAGCCTCCGCACCAAACGCAGATTCTCCAGTCATAAGCTGCATAAAAAATTCTTCAAAAAATACACCCGGATTCACCAGCAAAAATAATGGAGCCTCCCCCACTGTATTCCCATCCGTCCACAGAATTTTCAGCAACATGGGAACAAATGTCAAAATGTATATCACAAAATAGATCACAAATGACAAAACCACCGCCGATATGGATTTACGGCAGATCGAAGAACAGAAAATACCAATGCTTCCCGAGAGCACCGACAGCAGGATAATGGTAAGCACAAAGTAAAGCAGACTGCTCCATGCAAGACCGCCCACCACAAACGACAACGCCATGATCGGCATACTTGCAGCCACGAAAAAGAGAATCCGAATCACCGCAGATACCACCTTCCCCAGCACGATGGAAAAAGGGGACATGCAGGTTGTCAGCATAATGTCAAAGGTCTGGCGCTCCTTCTCGCCTGAGATGGAGGACGCTGTAATAATCGGCGCAATCAGTGCCACAATACACACCTGCGCAACCGCAAGTACTGGAAACAGATCAATCAGATAACTGTAAATATTCCTGTCGCTGTAATAGCTGTAGGTCTCTCCCTGAATCACCGCTAACGCCAGCAGAAAAGCGAGCACAAGTACCAGATCATAAGCAAACAGTCCCCAACTCAGACGCATACTGCGCGCTGTCACCTGCAGATCTTTCTTTACAATTGGATTCCACCGTATTTTCACTGTGCGCCACCTCCTGTCAACTGCATAAACAACGATTCCAGACTTCCTTCCTCCCTGTAAAATCCCGTCAAAACCACCTGATTCTGAATCATCTGCCCAATTAAGGCACTCATCTGTTCATCTGTGTTATTGTTTGTGACGATAATTTCATTCTCCCTGACTGACTCTACCACCACGCCTGCCTGTTCCGTCAAGAGCCGGACCGCAGTCTCAATACCGGACGCAGCCTGAATATGAATGCGCTTTCCGCCTGCGACCTGCTGCATAATGTCCTCAATGCGCCCTGCCATAATCAGCTGCCCGTGGTTCATGATCCCGATACTCGTACACATCTCAGAGAGCTCGGAAAGAATGTGGGAGCTGATCACAATTGTCTTTCCCATGGAATGCAGATTCTTTAAGAGCTCCTTCATCTCCACCCGCGCCCTTGGATCCAGACCAGAACTCGGCTCATCCAATATCAGAAGTTTTGGATTGTGAAGCAGTGCCCTCGCCACACAGAGCCGCTGCTTCATGCCGCGCGAGAGCGTGTCCACGTAAAATTCCCTCTTATCCGAAAGGTTTACAAGCTCCAAAAGATCCTCTGTCAGCTTCGCGATATCGCGCGACTGCATCCCGTACATAGAACCATAAAAATCCATATACTCATGTACTTTCAAATTATCGTACACCCCAAAAAAATCTGGTACATAACCAATCAACCGCTTCATTTCCCTGCTGCCCATCGGTGCGCTGGTATTTCCGATCTGCACAGAGCCGCTGCTCGCCTTGAGCAGACCACAGACAATGCGTATCGTGGTAGTCTTGCCCGCGCCGTTTGGCCCCACAAAACCAAACAGATCACCCTCTGGAATGTGCAGGGAGAGATGGCTGACTGCTGTAAACTTGCCATATTTTTTTGTCAGGTTATTAATTGTCAGCATAGAACTTCCCCCCTTCACTGAACAGCATACAGACAACCGTAAGATGTCTCGCTGCAGTCATCTTCTACCGCTTTATACCAATCTTCTGTAATACCAATAATCATTGTTCCACCAGAATAATTTTCCCTGACATACGTTGCAAAAATCCCCATCCCTAGCGCAGCCACTGTGTCATAATCCTCGTTTATTTCACGGGCATATTCGCTCATATAATGCTGCACTGCATTGATTGTTGAACCATAACCCTTTTGCCAGGATGTATAATTTGCCTCTTCCAGCGTGCAGGTCTCCCCTGCCGGAAGATCTTCATAAATAAACAGGTCCCCATCGACAATTACCGCAAAATACTTGAAATCCCGACTGGTCTCATTTGTGACTGTCCCTGTAATCCCCCATTTTGCAGAGGTTGTCAGATCACTCGAAATACTTCCCGTCTCCATATTCTGGGCAGTTCCTGCCTGGAAATAGCCATCTTCAAAACCACTTTCTGGATTCTGTCCAAAGAAAATACTATCCCCTTCTCCTTGAATATGATAATAATACTGGCCATCCGCGTCCCCATAAGAATAGCTGCCCAGAAATGGCCCCGCGTAGTCATATCGGTCTGCAAGCTGCAGTCTCCATTCCTTGTGGCCTGCATCGTAACAGTGCATATATGTCACATTATCGGTGGCAGAACGATTTCCTGCATCCTGACCAGAAAGCTGTTCGACTGTCACAGAGTACACCCTGGTATTCACAACCTCAAATCCGCTTCCAGCTACGTATACCAGAAAGGTTCCCACAAGCACTGTGACAGGAACGGCTCCCCAGTACCAATCCCGCTTTTTCATGGCACGCAGTATCAAATAGAGGACAGGGCCGACAAAAATGACATACGCGACCACAATGAATTTCAATCCCCCAAAGTTCAGACGATCGCCACTGTTTCCAAAACTTCTGAAAATGTTGCGGACAATATAGCTTAATTTGCTATAATTTTGATTGCCATACTCGGGTGCGATGCGTACATATCTATATACGTTCTGCAAAAGCTCCCCTTCACTGAGCTCCCAATTTTCGATCGTCTGACTTGGGTTCAAATCATACAGCGCATACGGCACGATTTCCACTGCACCATATCCCCATGAAGACAGCTTGACCAGACTGCTCGCATCCTCATAGAACTGATTGTCCGTATCCCTCAAATCTGCCATGGACAGATTTTCCAGGCCCGGACCATAATCTTCACTGTTAATCCTCTCCTCTGGTTCATATATCCGAATGCACTCGATATTCAGAAAATCCAGGCCGCTCAATGTATCCTCTGCATGTTTTCCAGTGCCTACAATCAGCATTCCCCCATCATTCACCCACTGTCTGATGCCTTCTAGTGTCGCATCCGTTAAGATACTTGTATTATAGTTATCTATTACAAGATACGCCAGACGATTCAGAGAATTCATCAGGTTGTCCTGATCTAACTCTACTAAACGGATCGGCAGCTCTATTCCGCCGTAATCTATGCTCTCTCCTCCCAAATCCAGATATGTGAGCAAACTGTAAGAATCACTCAGGATCCCCATAGCAAGCGCATCTGTCCTGTCAAGCAAAAAACGACCAAAACGCTTCTCAGCAGTCACGTTCTTTCTCTGATCCACCAAGGATACCTTCATCGTCGCGTCCTGCTCCTCGATACTGCTGACTGGTATCCTGACCACAAACTGCTTCGTGCTGCCCTGCGGCAGGGAAATCGCAGTGTCATAGGCACAGCTGAGGGAATCGTAAGATATTTCCATCTGCACACGCACTATGCCTTCCCAGTCGTCCCCCTGATTGTAAATCGTCAGTTGAATATCATATGTCATATCATCTGATGAAAGCATCTGCGCATCAATGTCAAATAGTGGGTTTTCACTCTGACCGGCATCCTCCGCCGCAAGGCCTGTCCCTCCCAACAGCATGACACCAAACAGTATTCCCAGCAGGAAAGCCACCCAAAACCGCCTGCTTGTTTTTATTATATTTCCCATATCCATCTCCGCTCTCTGCAAAAATAATTATTCTTATCCAATTTATAGATTCTGCATTTACATGTTCCGAAAATATTATACAAAACTTTCCTGAAAATAGCAATGTAAATAAGGTTTACAAATGCACAAAAAGTGGAGGTTCTCTCCGAACACTCCACTTTTCACATATCAATCTGTTACTCCCTGTCTTTTGCCTGCAATCCGAGACATTCCGTAATTTTCACTAGATTCTGACCGCTCCGACTGCCCTGATATTCATCGGATAGACATTGCTTTCCCCCACGTATTTTGCGATATACTTCACATAGTTGTCAGCCTCCGCAAGCGGTACGAGACACATGATAACCCCCGCAAATCCCCCGCCATGTACACGGCATACGCCTCTGCGGATGCCGTTGCTTACGCCGTCTTTGATTCCTTTCAGGAACAGTTCCGTGAGTGCAAGTGTCAGCGTAATCTTCTGCTCCTTGCAGTTCTGCAGCGAATAGCAGTTCTGCAGAAGCTCCCATGAAGAAGTACCTGACTCGTTGACAAGCCTCAGCACGGTCTCGATGTCGTCCGCCTCAATCGCAGCCGCCATCTCGTCCACCCTGCGGTTCTCCTCAAAGAAGTGGATTGCGCGGAGCACTGCCCTGTCGTTTGGTATCTCGTTCACATGGGCAAGCAGATTGTCCAGGTCTGTCTCACACAAAAGTTCCACGCCGAGAATCTTTGCGGCCTCCTTCATCTCGTTTGGAATCCCGGAATACTCCTCGCTCAAATCCGCATGTCCCTTTCCTGTATTTACGATCACAAGACGATATCCCTTTTTCTCGAAGGAGAAGGAAAGCGGTCTGTACTCCGGCTGGCTTCCGTTGGAAAAATCAAAGAGAACCGGTCCGCCGACGGCGCACGCCATCTGGTCCATCATGCCTGACGCCTTGTTCCAGTACACGTTTTCCGAATACTTTCCAATCTTCGCATAGTCTGCGCAGGTCATTGCACCATCGTTAAAGAAGTGGTTGACAATCGTGCATACAAGCATCTCAAACGATGCCGACGAGCTGACACCCGCCGCTGCGATCACGTTTGTGGACACATACGCGTCAAAGCCGCCGACCTTGAATCCAAACTTCTGTGCGCCCTCCATCATGCCGGCAAGAAGCGCCTCCGTGCCGCTGACCTTTGCCACACTGTCAAGCTTTGCGATGTCCACAACGATTTCCTTGTTGTAGCCCTCACTCGTGATATGTATGACACTGCTGTTGTTTGGCTGCGCAGCACCGATTGTATCCAGGTCGATGCTCCCCGCGATCACCTTGCCGCCATTGTGGTCTGTGTGGTTGCCGATAATCTCCGTCCTTCCGGGCGCAGAGAAAAATTCCGCCTCATCATGGCCATACTTTTTCTGAAAATTCTCTGCCAGTGCCCGGAAGCGCTCTGCGCTCTTTGCACTCTCTCCATAAACCTTTTCCAGTCTCTCACTGCTTGGGATATTCATTTTTCAATTCCTCCTTATTTTTGTCTTTTTCTATTATACATCAAAATGCCTCAAAATCCAATCAATTCCTTTTGCAATTCGCACATCCGGCTCCGAAAAGTGTCCTCCCTGATTCCACGCAAGAACACCCTCCACATTTTTCTGGTTTTCGCAGAGCATTGTGTACACCTTTCTCGTGTTGCCGCCTACTGTTGCCATCCGCCTGTTTCTCGTCTTTTCTTCTTTATCGCCAAGGCTCAGATAGATATAATTTTTTTCGTCCCTGCAAACTGCCGCCTTCCGGACATAATCAAGCCATCCCTCATACCACAAAGAACCAGAACAGCTCACCGCGCCCGCAAATTTTTCACACTCACAGTATACCCACAAGCCAAAAAGCCCTGCAAGCGAATATCCGACCGAAAAACGGGCAATTTCGGGTTTATCCGCCTCGATATATGGAATGCAGTATTCCGTGAGCCACTTTAACGTATCGTTTGCCTTCCCGCCGAATCCTTCTTTTCCAAAGACTGCCGGGGCTGCCCACGGCGAAAAATCATCATTCCAGTTCTCAGACTCATAAGCCGTCAAAAGGAAATTGGCATCCGGGGCCTGTTTTTTCAGATAAGATACTACTGCCTCTGCCGACGCTCTTTCTCCCCCGCCTATGCCCCAGTAAAATACAGGCAGTCGGTGATTCTCGCTGATACTGCCTTTTTTGCTGTCGCTCTTTCTGTAGATATGACAGGTTTTCCTGTGGATTGTTACTGTTGTTAATTCTTCTATCATACTTTGATTTCCTGTTTTTAATACTTATTTGACCGTCTCCAGATTTTCCGCTTCCCGGCCTCCCTGATCAGCTCTTCCCTGAAATCAGGATGTGCAATCGAGATAAGCCCCTCGGCACGCTCCCATGTAGAACGCCCTTCCATGTTGATCACACCGTACTCGGTTGCCAGAAAGTAAATCTGGCTTCTCGGCGAAGTGATGATATCCCCGTCAAACTGCGGACGGATGCGGGAGTGATAGACACCTTCTTTATCCTTATAGACGGAACTCATGCAGATAAACGCTTTGCCGCCTCTCGATGCGGAGGCCCCTATCAGAAAGTCGAGCTGTCCGCCTGTGCCGCTGATCTGTCGGGAGCCGGAACTTTCCGCCGCAACCTGACCATACAGGTCAACTGACACACAGCTGTTGATAGACACCATATTGTCAATCTGGGCAATGACGCTCGGTCTGTTGACGTACTCCAGCGGATACGCCGCGATGCCGTGATTGTCATCCACCCACTCATAAAGCTCCGGCGATCCGATCGCGCAGCCGTATACCCCTTTCCCTCTGTCTATCTTCTTCTTCCGGTTCGTCAGTTTGCCCGCGTTGTGCATGCTCAGGTACGCATCCGAACAGAGCTCTGTGTGCATCCCCAGATCCCTGAGATCCGACTCTGCGATCAACTCTCCCACCGCGTTTGGCATACTGCCGATACCAAGCTGCAGTGTTGCGCCGTCCACAATATAGGGCAGAATATTCTGCGCGATTTTCCGGTCCGTCTCGGTCGGTCTGAATGTCTTTAGGACTGCCAGCGGCTCATGCTCCCCCTCCACAATATAATCCACGTCGGAAATATGGATACACTCATCATATCCGCCGTGGACGACAGGCAGATTCTCATTGACCTCGACAATGACAATATCCGCTGTGCGCGTGATCGGTGCCGCCACACCCGTATTGACAGAAAAATTGAAATACCCGTGTTTATCCATCGGCGCAACGCTCACCATCACGACATTCACTTTCAAAAAGTACTCATAATACGCCGCATTATTGTGAAAAACCATGGGAATAAAATAGCAGAGTCCCCTGTCGCAGAGCTTCCGCTCATAGGAAGAACAGTGCCAGCTGTGATAGGTAAAATGCTCCTGACTCTCATCGCACTCTGCCACCTCGATAGGACCTGCTATGATCAGATTACCGCGAATCTTCACATCATAAAGCTCATCTCTGCGCTTCGCCAGCGCCCTGTCCAGAAGCACCGGCATGCCGAGATTGCTCGTATAATCCACCCAGTCGCCGCTCTTTACCACCTTCACCGCCTCTTCGGGAGTGGTGCGCTTTTCTTTGTATTCTGTATGAAAATCGTGCAGCATTGTATCACGCTCCTTCAATGATCAGGTTCACACCCCAATGTGTATTTGTTTTCAGGCATTAAAAAGCCAGTTTTAATTTACAATGTATTTCTTTCCGTTCATTTGGATCATCATCGACGTCCAGAATTTCCATATCATGTTCCTTCATAGTATCACATTTTAAGTAAAATATGTGAATTTTTTACAAAAAAGCCAAATTAATCAAAATACAGTTGTTAAAATTCGGATAATTTAATAAAATAGATAGTATCAGGCATACCATGCCGATTTCACTGACCAGAGCATGTCTGCGCGTGCTCTAAGACAAATCGAGAAAGGTACAGGATTATATGTTTATACAATTATTTAGCAACTATCTGGTCGAACAATCAGTGATTACAATGGAACAGAGCACCTCCCTTCAGGAACAGATACTGAAAACACACGTCAAGCTTGGAACCATTGCCGTTGCCGAGGGTCTGCTGACAGAGGACCAGGCGGAGGAAATCAACCATCATCAGACAAGGCAGGACCGTCTTTTTGGAGATATGGCAGTCGATATGGGTTATCTGACGGACAGACAGGTGT
The DNA here is from genome assembly GCA_947178145.1 of uncultured Lachnospiraceae bacterium. Taxonomy (GTDB): domain Bacteria; phylum Bacillota; class Clostridia; order Lachnospirales; family Lachnospiraceae; genus COE1. Next base: position 21,126 of record CAMWXE010000023.1, read on the forward strand.
CAGAGCTTCTCGGGAAACAGGGTGATATGACCATGAAATTTATTCAGCTTCTGGTCAATACCCCTGGACAGTCCATCGAGACCGTTTCCGAACATCTTCGCGGGTTTCAGAAAGCATACGGTTTCACCGATGAAGAATTCGAGGCTGTCAAAAAAGAAGACTTTGAATCCATCATGCCCCTTTTTGCCACAGTGCGGGATTCAAACATCACAGACCTCGCCGGTCTCGTCATGCGCAACCTCACGAGATTTGTCACCAATAACTTCTATTTTGGCAAAATGAAGAAAGCTGCCGATTATTCCTACAGCATGCTTGCCGGTCAGAAATCCGTCGGTGAGCAGAATATCTTTCTTGGCGTTGGTGCCGTCAATGATTTAGACGGGATCATCAAGCTTGCACAGAATTATGCAAAAACAGTCACAATCACAAACAGCGACGAAGTCTATGATGCAGTCTGTGAATTTGTCAACCTGAATAACGGACTCTATGACTCCGTCCTCAGCGATGATGATATTTTTATCGAAATGCTTCCGCCGGAAGTGTACCTGAACCAGCAGTTGTCTGGCAATGCCTACTGTATGCCGGTTTATATTGATCATGCGGCATTTGACCTGATTCTTTCAACCGATACCGCCTTCCTGCCGGGAGACAAGCCCCACGCACTGACTTTGAAAAAAACAGAGCTCAACATAGACGCTGCAGCATCGCTGCCCACAGTTCTCGTAGTCGACGATTCCGCCCTGATCAGAAAAGTTTTGATTAATCTGCTCAACGAAAACGGTTTTCAAGTCGTAGGTGAGGCTGCAAACGGTGCTGAAGGCGTAGAATTGTACAAAGAGCTAAAACCCGATATTGTAACATTAGATATTACAATGCCCGTGATGGACGGACTGACAGCCCTCAGGCTGATCAGGGAATTTGACCCGAACGCAATGGTTGCCATGATAACCGCTGCCGGGCAGAAGGACAAGCTCATGGATGCCCTGAGAGAAGGGGCAGAGTTGTTCTTTACGAAACCCTTTAATGCACAGGAAGTAATATCCTGTCTGAAAAGCTGTTAAAATCCTCTGAAGGTGTTCACACCTTCAGAGGATTTTATCTCGTATACTTTTTAAAGTCTGTATATCATTTTCACTCAAGGCAATACCTGCATACCAGTACTGCTCCATCCACGCCGCAGCCAATGCAAGGCTGGCCGTTGTCTCGTCTGAAAGCTGTCCTGTCCCGGACAGCCTTGCAAAGTATTCCCGCAGCGTCTCGCTGTTCTCTTTTGGCGAAAATTTCCTTTCCAGAAGCGACAGCAGATGCCGAAAAATCACATCCGGGTCATTGCTTTTCTTCTGCACCATCCTTCTATATAGCCAGAGGGCCAGCAGAATCATTAGGATTAGAATCGTAAGCCCGCCAAACCAGGCAGCCAGCAGAATCCAGAAATCTGCATTCTTTTGCACATCTGCCATCACCCCGTCTGTCTCTTCCGACGATTCCTTATCTGCCAGCTCCTGCCCTGATGTCTCTGTTCCCAATGTGCTCTGCTCCAAGTCCTCCTCTGATATAATACTTTCCTTTGTCTGCCTATCCTGCGCTGCAGCATACCATACCATATTTGCATTTGATGCATTGACCACTGTCGGTTCCAGACGCATCCATCCAAATCCCTCTATGTAAGCCTCCACCCACGCATGTGCCGATCCGCTTGATATTGAAAACTGATTAATCTTGAATGAATCACTGTAGTCCACCAGAAAGCCTTCTGCCACTCTCGCAGAAATCCCGATGCACCGCAGCATCTCCGCAAGCGCCGTCGCATAATGCACACAAAATCCCTGTCTCCCATCAAACAGAAACCAATCGAGTACATTTGCGTCCTCAGGCATTGCAATATTCTGATTGTAGGAATATTGATACAGGTAATGCTCCAACGCCCTGCACTTTTCATAGTCATTTTCGCAGTCCTCTGTAAGCTCTATGGCAAGTTCTTTCACCTGTTCCGATACAGCGCTGTCCGCAATGCCATAGGCACGCCTAATGCGTTCCTCACCGCTGGCAATCTGTTCCAGGAAGTCAGAAAAAGGAACCTTTTCCAGCGTTATGCCGTAATAATCCTGCATTTTTGTATAAATAAGGTCATACTTCTCTTCCTCATAGGATATGTCTTTACTGTTTCCTATGATTGTCGCAAGCTCTGCGCTCGCATAGTCAATATCCACAAACTGATAGGAATAGTGATACCCCTTTGACTGAATCTGATCTGATATCGGATTGTCCCCCCTGTACTGCATATCCGAAACAGTTGTTCTTAAAAGCTTTATTGGATAAAACTGGGATTGTGTCCTGATATAGGACAACGTTACTTTATGCTCATACACCTCCACAAATCGGTGCAGCTCTTCCACATTCTGTGTATACGCCAACAGAGCATACAGTGTTTCCAAGGTATCAATCCGGCTATCCATTGTCTGCTCTTCCAGCGTCATTTCCCATCGCTCACCCGTAAAGGAATCGCTGGTCCGCCCTTTTAAATAAAGATTTCTTCTGGTTCGCTTCCCGTCGAGTACCAACTGCTCTGTCTCACGGTTTCTTATCCCCGCCGTCAGCAGAGAGGATGTATCCGAATATCCCGTATAGCCATATGCAAACATGCCGTCCGATTTGTCCTGTCCCCACCAGTACTGCACTTCGAGCATAATGTGCTCAGCCGTATTCCCCACCGCCTGCACTGCCTTCACCACAAAATCCCAGTCATACGGATCCTCCGGCGCTGGTGTAAACGCCGTTATCAATGCGATAGCTATGTAGAAAACCAGAAACGTATCCGTCCTGTAATGCTCAAAAAGCGCAATCATCTCCGAGACAGAATTCAGGAAAAGAAACACCGCCAAAGCATTCACTGCACTGGAAAAGCTGTAATCCATGAACGCAAGACAGAGAAGGATCAGCAGAATCAGATATCCCGACAACACCCGCACTGCCCGCCAGCGGTATAGCCCATGAAGAAGCAGCATCCCCGCGACTCCTATGACTGCCAACACAGCGTGAATCCGATATGACTCATCCGCAAGGATTCCAAACCAGAGCACTGCAAATACGACATACATGCTGATTCCTATTGTCACCGCCCGATTGTCAAAGCATTCCTTTAATCCAATAATCACCGCTGCCGCAATGCCCCACACCGTAAAATACATGCTGTTGTCCAAAATACCGTCGTGTTTTATCACATTTAACACAATCAATCCTATCAGAAGATATGTCGCAAACGGTGCGCAGACGCGGCTTGCCTTTCTTATTCTAAAAAGTCCAAAGTCTTTCATTTTATCGATCTCTCACTTAAAACAGCTCCTTATTTCTCCCATAACACTCGATTCTGTAAATCAAAAAAATGGAGATTCCGAAATCCCCTGACAGCCTCTCTCACATTGTCAGCAATCTTTTCCGGGTGCTGAGTCACGACCAGAAACGGAATGTCTGCCTGTGTACGTATGTTCTGTTCCTCCAGGGCTGCATTCAGATCTGTTGCCTTATCAGAAAAATTGCATTCTGTCAGCCTCTTAATAAAGTCTTCAAACGCTCTCCGCGAACAAATTTCCTGTCCATCCACATCCTCCATGACGACAAGCAGCTGATATCCCGAACTGTAAATATACTGTGCCAAAACTGCAGCCATCTCCCTAATCCTATCACAAATAACAATGCGCTCGACGGTATCTGCCGCCGCAACCCATGGATCCACAAAAATCACATACGACGATATCTCCTCAGCAGTCGGATTCCGCACCATCCATTCCAGTCTCTTTGCCGAATTTTTCCAGTGTATCCATCGTCTGTTGTCGCCGGGCACAAATTTCCTTACCTCACTGTCAACCAGGTCGGTGCGCTCCCCTCTCTGCCCGCTGTTGCGGCATTCCTCCTCCTCAATCACAGCTGCTATGCTGTCCAGCTCTCGTATCCTTGGTTTCACTGTCACTTTCAGTTTTTCCGGCATCGGAAATCGAATACGAAATATCCTGAAATAGTCCATTATCTCTATCATATCCACACCAATTTCATAAATCCCGGAATACATGCACAGCACTTCCGTCTGAAATGCCATCTCCTGCCCTGGCTCCATCGACATGTTTCCCAGCTCCTCTGTTCTGCTAATTACAGACAGTTTATCCAGAAAATGCAAACTGACAGCCCCATAGGTGGCAACCCCCTCGTTGCTCAGCTTCACCTGATAGGAAACACGCTCCTTTTTCGTGATGGTTCTCTCCGGTATTGTCTGATAGATCTTAATCGTAAAAAACACATAAAAAATATAAGCAATCGAGAGAATCGTGTTGACTACCATCATAAAAAAAAGCATATAAGGAAGACTCCCACCCCGGACACTTATCAGCAACAGAGACAAAAGAAACAATACCAAATAAATGAATCTTCTGATTAACAGACTTTTACTTTCCAACGGGTACCTTCACCTTCCTCAAAATCTCTCTGACAAGCTCCTGTTCACCAGTTTGCCCCTTCGACAAACGCTGTACTGTTATCAGGCGATGTGCCAAGACATAGGGGGCCAGAAACTTCAGATCATCCGGTGTCACATACTCCCTGTTATCCACAAACGCATATGCCTTTGCTGCCCTAATCCACGCCAGCAGGGCTCGTGGGCTTGCCCCCAGTTCAATCTGATCATGCTTCCTTGTCTGATCCACGCACTCTACCGCATACTGAATCAATTTGTCACTGATCATAACATTCTGCGACTGTTTTCTTAATTGCATTAACTCCTCAATGTTAATCTGCGCCTCAAGCTGTGCCGGTGCAATCCCCTCCATCATGTTTTTTACAATCTGCACCTCATCTGACTGCTCTGGATATCCTACACTCAGCTTCATCATAAAGCGGTCAAGCTGGGACTCGGGCAGATAGTAAGTTCCTCTCTGCATGATAGGATTCTGCGTGGCAATCACCATGAAAGGCTGCGGAAGCTCATGCGTCTTTCCATCCACGGTGACCCGCCCCTCCTCCATCGCCTCAAGAAGGCTCGCCTGTGTCTTGGGAGAAGTCCTGTTAATCTCATCTGCAAGGACAATGTTACTCATCAAGGCGCCCTCCACATACTCGAATGTATGTTTTTCAAAATGATAGATTGAAGAGCCTGTAATATCACTTGGCATTGTATCCGGCGTAAACTGGATTCTGGTGAAACGACAATCCACTGTTCTGGCAAGTGCATTGGCAAAGGTTGTCTTCCCAACCCCCGGCACATCTTCAAGCAGTACATGCCCTCCGGCGAGCATTGTGGTCAGTATCAGCCTGGAAACCATCTCTTTTCCCACAATTACCCTGCCCATATTTTCAAGTATGCTGGTTACCATAGTCCCTCCTTTTCCGCCGAAATTTCTACGGATTTTTTATTTTTATTATATAGTAGTCCCTTGAATCTGTCTATCAATGTATTATTGAGTTCACAAAAAATTCCACCAGAACAATATTTCTATTATCCTGGCGGAATTTTGGTATGTAATATTAGAAGATTTATAAGCTAAAGTGTATAGTGCGCCACATCATCAAGAAGTTTCTGCCATGCATCCTCATGATTCACATAATAGAGCGGACAAAGCTTTCCGCCACAGTCATAATGGCGCAAAATATCTTTTGGTTCCAAATCATATTTATCTGTCAGCCAGGCAAGCATCTCCACCAGAGAATCATAAGTCTCCTTGGTGAACGAGCCGTCTGCCGCCAAATAACAACATTCTATCGAAATCGAATCCCCATTTCGCTCCACTACAGCATACGCTTCCTCCTCCAACGGAATGCACTGTATAATCTCGCCTTCATACCCAATGATAAAGTGTGCGCTTGCCGCACGCTCATGTGTCTGTGCAAGATTTTCAAAATAACTTCTATTCTGCGCCGCTGATGTCTTAGGATTGGCTGTATAGTGCACAAATATATTTTTGACACAGGCAAGCTCTGTTCCAGGACGATTGTATTCGCTAATCGTGAGAAAATCCTCCCGAATATTCGGCTTCCATTCCGTATTCTCCACGATGGAAGTTTCCTCCGGGACAGACGGTTCTGTCGGCTTGTCCGCTTTCACCACAGGGCTTTTCTGCGTGCTTTGATAAAAGGCATTTCCCATAAACAACGTGGCTGCGCACATTGCAATAACCCATACAAAAGCCCAAAACTGATATACGCGGGCACGCCGCCCCATATTTTTCTTTTTTGACGTCTGCACTTTTGACCTTGTCCGCGGTTTCGCTGTTCTGACTGGATTTGCCGTTCTTGCATTCCCAGTCCTGACTGTTCGAGGATTTGCTGTTCTTGCATTTCCGGTTCTGACCGTCCGTCGACTTGCTGATCGGACCGCACCTGATGACCTCACGTATTCTGACCGGACCGCACCTGATGACCTCGTATATTCTGACCGGACCGTGCCTGATGACCTCGCATATTCTGACCGGACTGTACCTGATGACCTCATGCTTCCTGTCCTTGCCGGCCTTTTATTCCCTGACCGGACTGTACCTGCCGCCCTTACATTTCCTGTTTCTGTCCTGCTGTACCCTGATACGTTTCCCCTTCTCTGCATATCCGATCTGGTCTGCGTGCTGGCTCTCCTTGATTTGGCTTGTCTCGTCTGTGCATTTCCATACGAGCTTACCACTTGCCACAGCTCCAGCTCCTGTCGTGCCTGATCCCCCATAAGTACTTCTCCTATCACAATAACCGTTCGTCTACTGCGCCTAAGAAACATGTTCTTGCAGAAACCGCCGTAAAATCAACTGCGACAGTCCCTTACCGCTTCCGACTCAAAATATAAGTTACTTATATATATTAGACGTTTTAACCTTGAAAAATGTTGCATTTACAATTATAAATTTTTTATAAACTTAATCTAAACAGCCCTGATACTATTATATCGCATAAATCTCTAAAATTCATCTAAAAACAAGAAATTTACTCCTGTCTGCGCATTCCTGACCTGTGAACAGTAACATCTCCCATACGCCTACGCATCCAATACCGTTGAGCGATACTCCACAGAGATCACGCGCTCCTCCTCGACAATAAAACAAAGCTGCATTCCATCCTTATCATACACCATCATTCCACTTTCGTCTACTGCATCTTTCCCATATATCTCGATCACTTTATCTACAGAATCGCCAATTCCGACGCCTTCTGCCGTCGCGACAGTATCATCCTTGAAAATGACCGCCGATATATGGTCTCCGTCCTCCATAGGATAGGTATCTACCTCGAACCCATTGTATGTGTACATCTTATCAATACCCTCAAAGGCACAGCTCGGCGCTTCGAAATAAGAATTTGCCTCCCCTAGCTGCTCAATTACGGACGCGGACGCTGCATCGATCTCAATGACTGTATCATTGTAGCAAAACACATACCCTTTCTCCTCTTTCTTTTCCGCTGTCGCTGCCTTTGTATTCTGAACCTGCTGATCTTCTGCTCCTGCCTGTGGGGAATCCTCCCCTGCTGCTGTTGAAATCGTCTTTACTTCCCCTTCGATCACATTGGTGCTGTTTCCACACCCTGCCAGCAGCATGGCCAAACCAACACCTATTACTGCGAATCTCCCTCTCATTTCGTTTCCAACCCCGCTTTCTTATTTTGTTCATACTGCCTGTTTTTTTCCTTTTCATAGGCAGCGATTTTCTTCTCCCACTGCGCTGCGAGCGCCTCCTCACCTCTTCTGTCGGCAAGGCCTGTCTCCTCTGACAAAAATTTTCCTAAATACCTCGTAATTTTCTCTGCTCCTGTCAGATTCAGATGCAGTCCGCCATCGTATGTATCCTGCGAAAAATCAATTCCTGTCTCATCGATCAGCTCGAGAAAATTGATATACTGCAGTTCATTCTCCTCAGCGTACGCCTCTATCTGCTCCTCCCACTCGTCATACCAGTAAGGATATAGGGAAGGTGCCTTGACCAGTATCAGCTCCACATCATTTTCCCTGCAGAGCTGGGTTATTTTCTCCAGATAAAGATATGCCTGACTTCCAAACTGGTAATCTGCCAGCACACGACCCTCTGGCACCGTATCAACCGGCTTTACATCCACCCGCATATAGTATCCGTTGTGAGATACTTTTTCAGTTTGAAACATATATTCGAAATCTTCCGGCGACAGCTCACTCCATCTGGAATGATAGCGCAGAATCGGAAACACATAGTCCAAAAACTGTTCCTTATCTGTCATGGACACTTGTATCGACTTCACCTTGGCAGCTGACCACCGCATTCCGTCCAGCGTCATTCTATTGTAGGCCTCCCTTTGCGGCCTGTCATACTGCATCGCCAGCACATTAAAAATGACAACCTGGGGCTTCTCATAGCGAAATGTATCCTCCAGCAGATAATAGGATTGCCAGATCAACTGCTGTGCACTCCCTCTGATATAACTGTTAATCCCGAAATCCTCCCACAAAACTTTGGGAGAAAAATTTTCATATACCTCGCAGTCCCCTACAAAGATAACATCATGATTCTTTTCCTCATCATAGTACTCCGCGATCAAACGCCCCTCCACGACATCCGTCATATACTTGGGGCACAACAGCCTTTGCAGCAGAAACAGACTGACACAGACAACCGCCGCTGTTGTCATAATTCTGATCCATCTTTTTGCCTTCATATCCGCTCCTGAGAAACTGCTCAGAAATAACCCATCCTCACAGGTTATGATTCACAGTCTCTAAAATTGATTATATATAAACTGACTGGCATCATACCCAATGCCATAGATGCCCACAAGCAGTACTGCCAGAAACATTCCATACCAGATTGCAAACCGCACCGGATACGAATGACCAGCAATCTGATCTCTGACTGTTCCTTTCCGCTGTACCAGACTGACCAGGATCAGGATACACATCCCCGCTGCCAGAATCACATAATCTGCCACCTTAAGCCCAATGTCCAGCAGTGATCCATCCCACAAAATATGCCAGTTCCAATTGGTAAACAGCGTTCCAAACATTCGAAATGTCAAAGGAACATTGCGATAACAGTCAAACGTTCTCAGGCAGCTCATGAGCAGTATCGTTCTCAACACCTGAAACAACTGAAAGCCCCGGCTGTTTTCCAGATGAAATCTGCCGTGAAACCGCTGGTATAATGGCTCTAACTCCTGCGATATCATGATGACAGCCCAGTTCCCCAGCCCCCACACGACAAAGTTCCAGCTGGCACCATGCCAGATACCAGTCGCAAGCCAGACTGCAAAGGAAGAAAGGTAAACAGGTATTCTCTTCCCTATTGCTTCCCCGAAATGCTTTCTGGAAAATTTCGAGAGCTTCAGCATGGGACGGCAGACAGAAATGGGATAAAAGATATAATCTGTAAACCATGTCCCCATCGTGATATGCCACCTGCGCCAGTATTCCTTAATCGACCTGGAAAAATAGGGACGGTTAAAATTTTCTGTTACCTGAATTCCCATAGCCTCCGCCACACCGATGGCAATATCAATTCCCCCCGTAAAATCCGCATACAATTCCAACGCATAAAACATCATTCCGACAAAGACATAAGCCCCGCTGTATACCTCTGGAGTCTTGATTATCGCATTCACGCCAATCAAAATGCGGTCCGCTATGACGAGCTTCTTAAAAAATCCCCACAATATCCGCTGCAGTCCATAGCACACGGTCCTGCTGTCAAAACGATGTTCTGCATATAATGTCCGGGACAGGTCGTGGAACCTGCTGATTGGTCCCTGCACCAACTGCGGAAAAAAGGAGACAAACAGTGCGAATCGAAACAAATTCTTTTCTGCCCTGCATGTGCCTCGATAGACATCAATCAGATAGCCAACCGCCTGAAATGTATAGAAAGAAATTCCCATTGGCAATACAATATTCCAAAAGTCCAATTTCCTTTCACTGCCAAACCATCCCAGCACGGAGTTGATATTTGCGATCGCAAAGTTCGTGTATTTTACGATGACCAGAATACCCAAATTAATCAATAACCCCAACAGCAAAATTTTCCACTGCGTTTGTTTTATACTGCTTTTATATCTCTTTTTCTCTTCTTTGTTCAGGGTCTCCCTGTGTTCTTTGAGATAAATGCTCTGCTTTTCATGCAGGACATCCATCTTGCACCCCAGCCAATAAACAGATATTGTTGTAGCCGCTATGTAACATACATATTTCGGATCTGCCAAAAAATAAAAAAGATAACTGAACACCAGCAGCAGCTGCCACTGAAACCTTTTGGGAACCACATAATACAAGAATAACAGGATAGCGACAAAACCCACAAATCCGTATGATGTAAACAGCATACCTATTCTTCCTCTAATCTCTGAATCAGTGAATAGAGGGCTTGTGCAGAATTGAAATTCTCCGGAATGATATGCTCTGCGGAAATCGTCACATCAAACTGGTCGGCAATCTCAGCAATAATCGATACGATGTCAAAGGAATCCAGTATCTTATCATCCACCAGCGTCGAGCACTGCTCAAAATCGGCCTCCGGATGAAGCTCCTTCAAAATTTCCATTAATTCTTCCATTGTTATTTCCCTTTTCCTTTCTGATACTTGTCCTTCAATGCTGTCCGGTCAATTTTCCCATTCATTGTCATTGGCATACGCTCTAACCGAATGATTTTGTTCGGAAGCATATAGCGTGGAATCTGCTCGCGCAAAAGCACAATGAGCTCTTTTTCCTCAATCTCTCCCACGTAATAAAGTACAATTTTGCCCTTGCTGTCATCGTAGATGCAGCCTGCCATCTGAACTGCATCTATCATATTTACATTGACCTCGATCTCGCCAAGCTCAATTCTATGTCCCATATGTTTAATCTGAAAATCCTTGCGCGACACAAACTCCAGTTCTCCATATTGATTATAGCGTCCAATATCGCCCGTTCTGTAAATGCGCTCCGGGTAATATGGATTGAGTGGATTTTGCACAAAAACCTCATTTGTCTTCTCAAAATTATTGTAATACCCTAAAACAAGAGAAGTCCCGCGAATACATATTTCGCCCGCCTCATCCTGCGCTGCCCGCTCATTGTCTTCATTCAGCAGAATAATCTCTGTGTTGTCAAAGGGATGTCCGATTGGAATTACCTCATTTTGCGCAAAGCTTCTGTCGACCTTGTAATAGCAGCACATTCCTGTTCCCTCTGTCGGCCCGTAGAGATTCACAAATTTTGCATCCGGAAGCGCCTCTCTCCATCTGTTAAACTGTTTGATCGGAAAAACCTCGCTGCCAAAAGCCACCAGCCGCAAATACTTCGGTTTCACCAGATCCAATGTCCCAAACGCAGATATCATCGTCAGCGCAGATACCACCCAACAGATCGTATTGATCTTATGCTCGTTTAAAAACTCCACAAGCTTGATTGGAAACATAAACAATTCTCTGTCAATCAGATATGTCGAAGCGCAAAATTTTAATGTGGGATACAGCTCCTTCAGACACGCATCGACATACAGCGGCGTCTGATTTCCAAATACAGTATCCTCATCAAACTCCATGACCTCCGACAAATGTTCAATGTAGTCAATCACCGACCTGTGGCATGCAACTACACCTTTGGGAATCCCTGTTGAACCGGATGTAAATACAATATAAATCGGATCGGTATCAATGCTTTGCTCATAGATTTTCTGTAAAGTCTGTTCTGCTATCTCTGTGTGGCAGATCTCATTATATTGCACAATCTGTCCATCAAAGTCAAAATTGCGCGCACTCTCCACAGTCGCCTCATCACATATCATGATTTTTGCTTTCACATTCTGCAGAATCAGTTTGATCCGAATCTCCGGCATCTCTGAATCAATTGGGACATAATAACCGCCCGCTGCGATCACACCAAAAAATGCCGCTACTGTTCTCGGATGTTTGTTCATGAAGATGACAACTGGTTCCCGGCAGCTTTTCACGCTGCACAGAAAGGAACCGATGGACCGGCTCTGATCATACACCTCCTGAAAACACAATTCCTCTGTGCCATTGGAATATGCCATCTTCTGTGGAACCCTTTGCACTGCCTGTGTCAAATAGTCTAAAATATGCTTTTGCATTTTCCATTCCCCGCCTCTTTGATTCCTATCTCATTAATCTGTTGTACTCTTTCCGCACATGATTACAGCATTGCACTGCTTTTCTCGCCAAAACATCCATGACATCCAGATATCCCGGGGACAGCGCAAAATCCCGTCTCACCAGGGAAAGCTCTGTACAACCTAATAAAATCACCTGTGCGCCCTGCTGGAACAGCTCATCCGACACATTTTGAAAGCACGCCATATCCACCGTCTTATTGGCCTTGACCTCCTCATAGATAATACGCATGATTTCCCTCTGCCGGTCTGCGGACGGAAGGATGCTCTGCACATTATGCCTTTTTAACTCTCTCTGAAACAATCCGCTCTGTATCGTGCCATCTGTAGCCAGAAGACCAACTCTTTCGATTTTCTCCTGCTCAATACACTGCGCCGTCTCAACGATTGCATTGATGATTGGTATCCCTATCTGCTTTTCCAGCTCGTCATGAAAATAGTGCGCTGTAATGCAGGGAATCGCTATGATGTCCGCTCCCATCTGCTTTAATTTCCTGCCGGCCCATACCATTTCAGGCACAGGGCTTTTGTCACTCTTTCCTAATATATACTGTGTCCTGTCTGGTATGGAGGGCCTGCTGCACACAAAAATATCCATATGCTCCTGATCTGTCTTTGCGTCACTCATCTGTGTCAATCGCTGCATAAAGTACGCTGTTGCCATCGGCCCAAGACCGCCAATGATACCTAAAGTGCTCATAACCCACCTCTTTAATTGACCTTCGGATACAGATCGTGGTCATAGTTGTGTGTCCCTCTGTGGCTTGTCGAATACTCCATCAGCTGCGCTTCTGTCCACATAAAAATCTCTGGGTGGTCATGCCGCGGTGTCGTATCAAAATGATACCATCCATCCCCCACGTCTACCAGATTCCAATAATGACTCGACCTTGTCGGTATCCTGGCGATATCCATATTGGTGATTCCGGCGCGTGTCAGCAATGCTTTTGCCGTGGAAGCATAGACATAACAATCCCCTTTCCGGTCTGCCAACCCTTCATGCGCGGCGTTCATCCAGTTTCCCTTCTCGGAATGCTCAGTATAGGCAATGTGCGTTTTTATATAAACATAGATTGCTTTTGCCTTTTCCCTTTGCGTCATATCTTCTGTGATAATATCAGCCAATACCTTATCCGCCAAAGCATATACATCTGCCTCCGTATAATTCGTCTCCTCCACTATCACACTGGCTGATACACTTGTCTCGTTTCCCGCCAAATCTCTCGCTGTATATGTAATTGGATATACACCTGCTTTGTCCACGTTGACTGCGTGATTGTCGACCAGAAGCTGCAGTCCCTCCATGCAGTTATCGGATACACTGACATTTTCCTTATACAATACACTGCTGCCCCGAAACACCTCCAAATCCGTGACACCTTCTATGACTGGCGCTTCTGTATCTGCCCGCAGAGTCAATTTTGCAGAGGTAATCATTTCATTGCCGCCTTCGTCGGTAACCCTAATCGTAACTGTCTGTTCCCCTTCACGCGTAATATCCGGCTCCCGCACAAATTCAGAAGTCACTTGTGTCACATCCTGCACCGAAACAATAAAATCCTCCGCCTTTCTGGGAACCAGCATATATCCTGACAAGTTTTTCACTTTGACTTTCGGTGGAATTGTGTCGACAATGTGCAGTGTCGTCTGATAAATCTCCCCGTCAACCCTCGAATAAACAATCTTGTCCGCCGGCTGTGCATAATTGTAGCCCTGCACATAAGAGATCAATTCTGCCTCCTTCGCTTCCAACACAAAATCTGCCAGCTCGGGCGGTTTGCTTCCCGCCTCCACTGTCAGCTCATACACGACCTTTGATATGTAAAGCTCGGAATCGATGATGGTCTCATTTCCTCCCAAATCCGTCAATACAACTGCCACCGGCTGTATTCCAGGCTGCGTAAAATCCGGATCTGCCCTGTATGACACACACACTTGGGTGGCATCTGTTATATTTTTAACAAACGAGGATGGCTCGCACTGCTGTCCAAGCTCCAGCTCTACCCTGGCGGCTTCTCCTACTGGCGCTATGGAATCCCTTATGTACAAAGTACTCCTGTATGAAAATCCTCCTGTCTGCAGCACGATATGATACATGCCTGGCTGTTCTGTATCTATCACATCACTGTTCCCGGCAAAACAGGCGTCCACATCTGTATTCTTAAAAAAATCCTGCGGCGTGATATCGACCCCGGCTTCCACATAACACTCCTGGTAAACTCTGTTGCGGTCGCAGATGCCATATACCAAAACCCCTATCGTGATTCCCAATAACAACATGCCTTGTATGAAGTTTGTTTTGTTACTTCGTATTGCTGTTCTCAACACCGTTTGCTCCAAACATCATTTCTTTTTCAACATTTCTTTTTTTGCAAATTTCTATCATACGATATCTAAATTTTACAGTATTATTATAAACACCTTGCTATTCCATGTCAACTTTATTACATGAAATCGATCAGCACCTTAGCACAATTTTGCTGCCTGGAGGCGTAAACTTTATTGCCGCACTATGTACCCAAGCTCTTTCACCAATGCCATATCCGTCGCAACTGTAATGCCTGCTGTCGTAAGCATATCGCCCGATATCGCGGCATTGGCCCCGCTCCGAAAGCACTTCTCCCCTTTGTCTCCCACAAGCCCCCGGCCGCCGGCAAGCCGGATGTCCCCATCCGGGATAATAAAACGGAATATCGCGACAATGCGGCATAGCTCGTCATTCGTGAGGAATCTGTTGTCCTCGTAAGGAGTGCCTTTGATGGGATTGAGGAGATTGACCGGAATTGACTTTACTCCCAACTCCCTTATGGCCAGCGCCATATCAATGCGGTCCTCCATCGTCTCCCCCAGCCCCATGATGCCGCCGGAACATACACTCAGTCCCGCTCTTTGTGCCGCTTTCAGCGTTTCAATTTTCTCGTCATATGTATGCGTTGTACAGATTTGCGGAAAATAATTTCTGGAAGATTCAAGATTACAATGAACTCTTGACGCACCGGCTTCCTTAATTTTCTGAAACTGTTCTTCCCCCAGAAGTCCAAACGATACGCAGACCGCAATATCCACCTGTCTGCGGATTTCGCGGATACTCTCGCAGACCTGATCCACCTCTGCATCACTCAGATGCCTGCCCGATGTGACGATGGAATAACGAAGCACGCCCTGTTCCTTGTTGTGTTTTGCACCTTTCACCAACTCCTCTGTGGACAGCAGCGGATATGTATCATGGCAGTCCGTGTGATAGTGCGCACTCTGGGCACAGTACTTGCAATCCTCTGAGCACCGCCCGCATTTGCCGTTGACAATCGTGCACATGTCAAACCGGTTTCCGCACATCTTTTCCCTGACCTCGTTGGCAGCTGCCAACAGCTCCTCCAGTGGTTCTCCCGCAAGTGCGAGCGCCTCGTCTCTTGTTATGTCTGCACCTGCGTATATTTTTTGCTTTAATTCTTCACTAAAACTCATTTTCATCTCCTCCAATGTTAACTATATTCACACAATAGGTTAACACTAATAGGACAAAAAATCAATACAAAGGCGCATATCATTGTTCCGCTTATACTATTTATTGCTTGAGCAGGCGTCTGCCTTAGCTGCTGCATTTCGAATAATCTGCCTATACGCATCATATTCTGCTACAGTTGTATCCATAAATGCACACGCTTCTTCCTTTGACATATTCAATTTGTTTATTGCATTTTCAATTACCTCAACGGTCATCCTGGCCGTTGTTTCATTGGTCGCCTCATCCCATGTTCTTTTCACTGCTTCATTTACTGCTTCATTTACTGCTGCATTTACTGCTTCATCAATTTCTGGCTGCATGAGTTCTACTAATGCACTGTACATATCCTTCTCCTCCTTCTTCAAAGCCTCAAATAATTCTTTGTTTGCTTTTGATACAATCTGCAGTACTGCATCGGCATAGTCCGCTTCGGGCTGGTTCATCAGTTCCTTTGACTCCTTGATCAGAGTCTGCGCCTGCTCTCTGTCCATATTGTCGGTCAGTGCTTTCAACCATATATGGTTCTTATCATCAAGCTCCTTTGCCACAATGACCTGCGTCCTGAAAAAACCAGCATTTTCGATATAATATACCCCTTTGTACGCTGCGCTGACTCTGCACCCGTGCTGTTCAAACCACTGAAACAGCTTGTGTGGCTTTCCCCTGCGTATCATTGTGATTGTAATATCATCTGAATCACAGGCGGTACTCCCCTCGCCAATTTTGTAGAGGCCTGCATATGCATAGACTTTAAAATATGCATTGATGCCTTCTTTGTCATACGGCGACTTGTACTCAATAATATTGTGATGCTGGAAGATTCTGCCGATCTCATTCTCTATAATCGTATCGCCATCTTTTTTAATGACCAGCAGGTCAATCTGTAATGCCTTTATATTCAAAAGATATTCTGGAATATAGTCCAGAATCTGGCTATACTCCCTAAACTCAAGCTTCATCGCAGGAGTAACTGCCATGTGCCACTGTGTTCTCCTGCTATTCAGATCGTGATTATCTGCCGTTGTGCCGTTCTCTTTTGCCATTCATTCTTCTCCTTTAGTATATCAAGTATAATCTGTTTTTACAATAGCGTATTTGCAAACATTTGTTCATATCTCACTCTATCATAATGACTGGTTCCTGTCAACCCTTTTTTAGAAAATATGTTCTCTTTTCCATATCATGTTACTGTTCACGCCTCATCTGATTCTGGAATAATTTTGTATATTGAAGGCGTAAACAGCAACAATTTTTGCTCACAAATTGATTAAAGGAAAAAGCAGCTTTCCAGGAATGCTCTCCTGCAAAACTGCTTTATCCAAATTTTCTTTTTATTCTATGAATTTAAGAATAACGATAACCTTACCCGACTCCTCCGATTTATCGCGCATCAAAATAAGCCCGTCCGAAAGCCTTTCAAGCGGAAAACAGTGCGTAATCAGCTCCTCTGGACGGATTCTATGGTTTTGAAGCCGATTCATCGCATAATGCCAGTCGTCTTCCATATTGTGCGTGAATGAAGAATTCCATGTTCCCAGCACCGTCAACTGGTTGCGCAGAATCTTCCAATACACTGCTTTCTGAAATACCATGTCCGAAGCCGGATTCCCGACAAACATTACTTTTCCTGACGGAGCTGTCAGGTCGACCGCCAGCGATACTGTCTCATTTCTTCCCACGCATTCAAAGAACATATCCGCACCTCTGTTATCCGTATGCTCCAGGATCCATTTAGAAACATCTTCCGTCCTGCTGTCGCAGTAACAGTCCTTCTCCAACCCAAGTTTTGCGGCCGTCTGCCGCTGAAAGTCTTTGTTCCCCACCGCAAGGATATTTCGCACGCCCGCATCTCTCAAAAACATCAAAATAAGCATTCCAATCGTGCCAAGACCGCATACAACGCATATGCCGTCCTTATCGGGCTGTGCCCTTCTCATGGCGTGTACGGCGACCGACATGGGTTCCATCATTGCCGCTTCCGCAAATGATACACTCTCTGGCAGTTCTATGAGATTCCATTCCGGCACTGCCACATACTCTGCAAAACCGCCGTCCTGTCTGGAGCCTAATGAACTATAGGAAAATAAGTGATACAGATTGCGCAGAAAGGCAACTATGTACCAGATAATGCCTATTTTCTATTGCCTTCCGGTATGCAGATAATCTGAAGGATATACTATTGTCTACCTTGCTTCCTCCATCCATGCAGGGAATTTCAGAACCTTTCCTTACAAATCATGACAAAGCCCCTGTAAAATATCTCCCTATATTAGCGATGAAACGTAGAACATCCGCCTTCATGGCATCCGGAAATGCCGTAAGCACAGGCGCTGTCTCAAAGCTTAGAACACCATTGAAACGAATTTTTTTTAGTCCCTTTATAAAACCTTCCCAATCTGTAGAGGATGTGTTTTCGCGGCTTCTCGCGAAGGTAAACGGAATTTGGTGCAAATCGCCAATTCCGTCATTATCATGGATATGGAGAACCTTAAGTCTGCTGCTAAGCACGGTAATAAATTTCTCGAAATCAATTCCTACAAGGTTTGCGTGTCCCGTATCAAAACAGAATCCCAAAACCTCAGCACCGTATTTTTGGTTTACAGCATCTATTCTTGTTACCGCCTTTTTAGCGTCGCAGCATGGGCCTTCCACGATATGGTTTCCCAATCCCGTGTATAGGTTTTCAATGCATATCGTAATACCAAGCTCCTTTGCCAATGGTGCAAGAAACTCTATAAACGCCAACGTCTGCTGCCACTCCGCTTCTTCAGAACCTAGGTAATGGGCAAGTTTAAAGCCATGAATGACGATATACTGGCAGTCCATGAACGCACATATCTTCATACTTTTTAACGCAACAATGTTTTTCAGATAACTGTTCAGTTCGTCACTGCCATTCGGCACATAATTAGGATATGGCATATGCATCTGGTTTATCGTAATGCCTGTGGCTTTTGCTGCTTCTTTATGTGGAGTAAAAAATGTTTCAAGCTCTGTCTCCGACTTCTCGAAAAAGTCATTTGTTTCAAAATTATACAAGGATGAATTTAAAAGATATGCGTTCAGGCTGAAATCACAACAGGTAAAGCCTGTTCGTCGCAACAGTTTAAATCCTTCCAAAGGGTTTTTATCGTTTATTACGTTTTTGGTCTGTACGCCGATGTCCATCTGATTCCTCCATACCTTACTTCATGTCCAGCCTGTCAAAATAAAACGACGGCATATATTCGTCATTAAAATACCCGATATTTTCGATTTCCATTTCCCGAAGCTGCGTTTCAATCTCGCGGTAATAAATGTTACAGATAACCACACAGCAGTCCTTGGGTAGCTGCCTTAAAACCTCTGGATTTTTTACCTCCAGTCCTTCAAACATGGTTCCCCAAGTTTTGGGATTATTGTCACAGGTAAACAGCGGCGGATATTTTTCGCCGTAGCATTTCATGTAATTGCGGCACATATTGCCCGCGCCAAACAGAACAAACTGCTTGTATTTTTTTAAGTTGTTTTCTATTTCAATCTGCCACTTAAAATATTCCGCCGTTCTCTTAACAAGCGGATAAAGCACAGGTCTTAAAAGCGGTGAAAAGGAAGCATATGTACCTGAAAAATCAACTGCTAGTTCTCCATCAAAACTGATGTCACGAAGTCCTCTTATGGCACTAAGCCAGTCTGTTTCAGAACCAACACAGGTAAACGGAAGCATTGATACATCCCTGCATCCGTCATTATCCCTTAAAATCACTGTCTTTATGCGGGTTCCAAGTGTATTTATAAAGGTTTGGATACTGTTCCCGCAGATATTACATACACCAATGTCCACGCAGAATCCAAATGCTTCGTAACCAAATTTGTGATTCAGCCTGTCTATCCATTCCACAGCATCTGATGCCTCCGCACAAAATCCACGTGCCAAATGCCCTCCAATCTCCTTTGTCTGGTTTTTCAGCAGAAGCATTACATGATACTCGTAGGCTATCTTTGCCATATTCAAAAAATAATTGTGCACTTTCTGCCAATCGTCGCTGACGCTCTCCATAAACTGATTCGGCAGCTCCATAAGCAAAAAGCCGCACTTTGCCGTCTCACATAATTCAAGGCACCGTATTATAGATGTCTCCAATATTGGCATGACGGTATACAAATCAGATTTGGGCGGTACTGCGGGAGCTTTCAAAAATGATATTTGGATATTGCATGCTGCACATTTTTCAATAACCGGAACATAGCGTTCCCTAATTGTTTCAGGAGAATATTTTCTCAAAATTTTTTCTGCCTTTATGCCTTCTTTTGGTTCTGGAAATTTTACGTATACGGAAAAGAAAATTCTGTCCAGTCCCGCATTATTTAAGTCCAATATTCCCTGTCCCGCTCTGTCTATATCAATAATGTTCTGACAGCTTATATTCATACCTCTGTCCCTTTCCTTCCAATTCCTCCGACACGTTCCTATCCTTTGCTGTCAAACCAGTCTTTTATCAATCAGCTCTTTAATCTTACTTGAACTTGTGCTCTCCGTGTACGGAAAAAAGACCATATCCGCCCCATGCTTTTCCAAAAATTCCTTCTGCCTCAGCCAGTCGGGATTATCCGCATAATCACTGCCTGAAAACTGGACATCAAAATGGTACAGGCGGTATGCATCACTTGTTCCGTAATAATTCAGCGGAATTTCCACTGCCTCATCCACATATCTACAGGAACGTACCATTTCAATCCTTTCCTCAAATGGAACAAATGGCTCCACTTCCTTATATTTTCGAACCCCTTCATCAGATACAACCCCAACTATCAAATACGCGCAATGCTCTTTTGCCCTTTTAAACATATTCAAATGCCCCACATGAAATAAGTCAAATACACCGGCAATATAACCAGTATGATATTTCTTCGGTTCTTCATTTTTTCCCAAAAAAGGCTGGAATAGCGTTTTTTTCTTTATCGGGTAATCCTTTCCTGAATCGTAAATCCCATATTCACCCACACCCATGTCATCCAACTGTTTCATCACAGACAGATAATTTTTAATACAAATCAATACTTTATACTCACCTCTATGCAAGCTTTTTAAAATATCAGGCGGCTGAATAACAATCCCTTCAAGCTCCTGCCCCCATTTCTCCTGATTGTTGTCAATAATGGCATACACCGGATAGTGCTGGCTGTACAACTCAAGAAATTTCCGTGTAAAATTTCCTGAGCCAAATAAGATCAGTTTCCGTGTATCTGCATTATTAAAAATATCAACAAACAGACGCTGATATTCATCTACTGAATAATTCATCCTTTGGCGGTTTGCATTCAAAATTTCTCCGTTGATCCAGTGTGCGCTGTGGTATTCATGAAGTGTTCTATCATTTCTGAGATTCGAAAGGAACTCCCACTCCATTTGTCTCCATTGGTCAAGATTTTTTACTAATCCGTAGCGTTCAAACAGTTCTTCCATTGGAAGAATATTCTGCATCCAGATACCGCCACCTGCATAAAATGTATTAATCATACGAAGAATTACTGCATTTGCCGGATAATTCTCCCTGCAGAACTCCTGATCATAGAATACAAACATGCCCTCCACATAAAAACTGTTTAGAGGAACCATATCCAGATATGCCCTGCTCAGTATGACACCTCTGCCATCCCCTTTATCATGTTCCATAACATCCGATGATTGTAATATCAAGTCCCTGAAACGATCCATTTCCTGTAAAAATCTATCCTTATCCGTTTGTAAAAGACGCTTTAGGTACATCTGTCCTGATTCCGCCTTAACAAAGGGCATTACACACGCGCCATACACTATTTTGGTATCCACCACATGTATCCCATGCCTTTTTAAAAATTTCATATTTTCCATAAGCTTCTCAAGACGCCCCTGTCCCTCCGGATAGACAGCTCTTTTTTCAACATTTCCAGATTTATGTATGATTGTAAAAAGCGCATTTTCACGCCCCCGCTCCATAGAACCAGTCACATGTTCCACATCACAGCACACGCCATTTATGGGACATTCAATAAGATATGCATTTGCCATCTGGTGAAACATTCCATTCTCTATCAAACTGCCATACAAAGAAGCTTCTTCAAGAAAGACAGAAGCAGGATAATTGTAGACGGGAAATACACGGGTTGACAAATCCTCATTGGGCAGGAAATCCTCCTCGTAAATCAGGCAGGGATTCTTCAAATCCGGAAACACGGAAAAAAAATGTACCGTTTCCCACCCTGCATCTGCAAGCATTTTTTTCAACTCAGCCCTGCTGTAACTTCTTCCGTTAAACGTATCCTCTTTTTTAACATATACATGCTGATATCCTTCCACTCCATCAAAATTCCTGCCTGTGTATGGGTCTCGGTCTCCGCAGAAATAGCGAATACCAAGGCGGTTATTCATACCAAGAAGCATCATGCCGTTTTTCTTTAGCAGTCTATACCAAATATCTAGCACTTTCTTTGGCTTATGATATCGCTCCAAGCATTCTATTGCAATCAGATAATCAAAGCATTTCCTATAATTTTGCTGCCATTTGGCGTCGCAAAACTGTTCCTCCGACGCACATAACAGATTGATTTGATTTTGTGCAAGCATTTCCGCTATGTCGTCTTCCCTGTTTCCAATATATAGGATTCTGCTGTCCTGTCTGAAATCATACCATTGTAAGAGTCCCTGCCCGATGCCTTTAATCAGTTCCCGTGATTGGTCTGTATTGCTCATCTTTTTTCCACTCCATATTTTTATAGTTTGATAACAGCTATGCTGCATTCATCTCCTATTGGGACTTTTGGAAGTTTCATATTTATTTCCTTTTCAAAATCCGACACAGCCGCCTTGACACCCGGCAAATCCGGATGAAAATAATCGTGCAGTAAGATTACCCCGCCTTTTTCCATCTTATCCCAGAAAAAGCGTAAGCCCTCTATCTGTGGCTGATATAAATCCATATCTAAATTAACAAAACAGAACTGGTCATTTATCCTCTTTACACTCTCCGGAAAATATCCCTGACAGATTATTGTCTTTTCTGGATATAGCATCCGTGCCTTTACATATTTTATAAGTATTTCTGACTTTTCTCCCTGAAACGACCCAAAACCAAACGTCCCT
This sequence comes from uncultured Lachnospiraceae bacterium, assembly GCA_947178145.1. Taxonomy (GTDB): domain Bacteria; phylum Bacillota; class Clostridia; order Lachnospirales; family Lachnospiraceae; genus COE1. The sequence goes on from CAMWXE010000023.1 coordinate 43,827, forward strand.
TTTTTGAATTCAGAAAAATTCATGTTTTCATACACAACGTCATTCCTGTCAAATCCTTCAAAGGTATCGCACAGGTAAAGCACTCTGTCCGGCCAATATTTGTTGATAAACATTGCTGTTTCACCCTGAAATACACCACATTCTGCCACATTTCCAGTTAACCCCATCTCTCTGGTATACTCCGCAAAACTTTTCATCCATTTCTTTCTTACAGGATCCAGTTCCATGAATGCGTCCTGATAAATATGGTCTGTTTTCATAATCACAAGCTTTTCTTTAGGAATTCCGAGTTCCACCAGCTGTTTTTCAGCCTCCAGAAATTCTTCGCCAAACATCAGACTGATAAATATCTTATCAAAAGATAACTGCAAAAGCCTGTCAGGGCTTATAATCTGGATGCCATCTATCTCCTTGTCCCATTTCTCTGTATCATTATCACATATTGCCAGTACATCCACTCCGCAATATTTCTCTAATCCACGTTTCAGGGCCTTCCCATACTTTCCTGCGCCAAAAACCACCGCTTTCATATGAAAAATTCCTCCTTCACAATATTTGCTCTCCCGACTGCATTACTGAATGCCACTTCTGTCTTTAACAGCTATATTGCATAACACACAGTTTCTGCAAAATGATCGGAATAATGCCTCATATACAAACTATACTTCGGATTAATTTCTTTGATCAGAAGTGGAAGTTCAAACAAGTCCTCTGGTTTATGGTAAACACATATTGCCAGTTTTGGGGTATATTTCAAAATAAGGTCTGACGCCCCAAGTAACGCCTGCTTTTCGGAACCTTCAATATCCATCTTTATAAAAGTAGGAGATTCATCAAATTCAATACCGTCCAGCGCAACTGCCTCAATCTCTGCCCCCTGGGTATCCGCCGCTAATACCTTCGATGCCGAACCTCCTCCAGCGTCAAAACGCAGTCTGGTATTTTCTGACCAGACGCCAAACGGATACAGCAAGTACTTAAACCCTTTCATATTGCTCCTTATCTGACTATATTTTGACTTCTCAGCTTCAAACATATATATCTGCCGATACTTTCCATTTGTTCTTTTGATAAATTCAGCGGCCGTATCACCTATATATGCTCCGCAATCTATAAAAACTTCATTTTCGGTCAATTTTACTATTTTGTCAAAATACTGATCCTGTTCAGGCTGCATTACATCAGATAAATCAGACAATGTATATACCCTTTTTATCCGTTCAATATATACCTTTCGGGAAAAACCGTCTTCCAGCATGTCAAATACTTTACGATATTGATTCCTGTATTTTGTCAGAAAACCAATAGGTATCGTTTCTACATAATCTTTCATAAAAAGGCACTGACTGTCCTGAAATCCCGCCTGCATAAGCTGATGATATATCATTTCATATATGGGTTTATCAGCTACGCTAACCAATATAAAATATCGTTTCCTATCTTTTTCCATCTGACCAACGCCGATTATTGGCAAAGATGTCTCTTCATCTACAGACCCTGACAGCCGATTATCACAAAATGCTTCAATTTTTATCCCTTGATCCGATAAGAAGCGCCAAACCGCATGTCCGCAGTTTCCAGCTCCAAAAATGACAATCTCTTTCCCAGCCGATATCCGCTCCTTAATAATCCTTATTTCTTTCATGTTATGAGCCAGTTCAAATATTTCTTCCACTGCCTGGTCAAAATCCATCAATTTTCTCCCCCCATATGTATTTATTATATGCCTGTAAACAGAATCCTCCGCATATGCGTTTCCATGCCATGTCAGTTTCTGTATAAAAGTCCCTTCTATGTATTTATTATAATCCGTTTCACTGTAAGTTTCTGTCAAATGTTTTCCGAGTACCATTGCATTGATGTTATTATATGGTATTCTGTTCAACCTCTCACATATCTCCGGAAAGGTATTGCAGGCAATGCCGATTAAATAGTCTGTGGTCAAATAATATTTTATTCTGTCATGGTGCTGAAAATAATAAAAATATGCCTGCATTACAAATTTGAAAAGTTTCTCTCCACTTTGTGAACATAAAAACCAGATTGCCCATACAGCCTTTGAATTAAATTCACGTCCATAGGTTGTTCTTGTATAAATCGGATATTCCAGGCACTCTTCCGGAATCGGCGCACACAACAAAAGCGTTGCATCCATCCATATCCCGCCATATTTATAAAGCAGGCAGCACCTGATTATATCCGAGAGATGTGCTCCTGCAATTAGATTTTTTTCGTACTTGTCCAATATATAGTCCGGAATGTCTATATATTCCCTGAAGTTACCCTCCGTAATAATCCTAAGCTCTACTCCTTCCGGCAGATTTAACCGCTGGCTTTTCCAGCATGCTTTTACAATATCAGGAGCATTCTCCTCCCCCTGCCACCACATACTCCATGCACTTTTGGAATATCTTCCGTCAGGAACATTCCACTTTGCATCATTCATAGAAAAAATATTTATAAATGGAGCGATGCATCTTAACACATCATCCGACGGAATGGCATCAATTATGTCAAAATCAATCCGATATATCTCTGCCTTGGTTGATTTCAGCATATTCTCAACTTCATCAATATAACATTCACTCAATGTTAAAAGCACGATATCTTTATCCGTAAGCAGTGACTGCGTAAACTCCACTACAGGAATACCGCGTATCTTTTCAGGATTTCCTTTCGCTGATGAAACAATGATTCTGTCCGCTTTGACATCCAATCCACATTCATCCATTGTTTGAAAGAAAAGATACAGCCTCACCCCTGCGCCGTAAAAATTTACAGTCTTTTGTTGTTCAAATATATCGCAAAGTTTGTCTAATGAATCAATTTTATTGTATCGCATCGTATATATCCCTCATATGATTATTTAAGTATGCAGGATTCATCACCTCTGTCATAGCACTCCCACAGTTTTTCAATCCCAGCTGATACCAGGATCATACCTATAAATATGTTCGTCCGCCACACCGTCAGCCAATAATTGCACCTTTATTTCCATGCCATACAGCTTATTCGCTATCACAAAATATGCCTCAGGATATGCGTTTGCATACATATCCATGGAATTTATCTTTATGCCGTCCAGATATGTATTCCATATGCTGCTGTTGTTATCAGCGCATAAGATCTCTGTATCATCTTTTCCAAATTCTGAATCTTTTAACAGCTTTAGCAGTGCCCTACCACGTTTTCCTGCACCGCATACCACTATCATTGAGGCTTTTTGCCCAATGTCCCTCAGCCCCTCCAGATTATCCTGCGGAGCCCTCAGCCTTGCTGCAAATTCATCCTTTGACCGCAGCAGTATATCAAACTGCTTCCTTAGGAGTTCAGATCTCTTTGGCAGTGGAACTATACTTGCACGCACTGCCTCTGTCAGCACATTTTTAAACCATTCGTAACAATCCGCATCTTCATTGTTCCACGCCCCTAGTTTTGAAAGCATATTTACGCTCTCTCCAACAAATGCAGACACCATCATATTATATATCCTTGGCATATATTCCTCAGGTATATCATCATGCTCCAGCAGATACTGGTATTCATACCTGGCAAATTGAAGCCCCTTTACCGAATTAATTGACGAACCGCCCCTATCCGTCCGGTAACAATACCCATATTCATTGATGTACATACTTCGTCGGCTCTTCATCCTGATCCTGTGCATAAAGCATATATCCTGATACGCAGCACCCGGCGTTTCATTTAATAATATATGGTTATCTAGCAAAAAACTTCTTGAATAAATACCTCTCCATAGCGTAACATCATTGGATTCATATATTCTTGCATGGTCATGCATTGACAGAATTTTTCCATACATGCTAGGTGTATTCGCAAATACGTTTCCATTATTGTATATACGCTTGCCTGCATCATCATAAAATGATTTGAAATCCGCCATAGCATAGTCCAATGAGTAAGTTTCTGCTTGCAGATACAGTTTCTCATACATATCAGGCAAAACAAAATCATCCGTTTCCAATATTGCCACATATTTTCCCTTTGCTTGGGCTATTCCTGTGTTAACCTGATAACCATAGCTTTTTTTGTTACTGTCTATGAGCGTTATCCTATCATCCGCTCCCGCATACGCTGTTAAAATCTGCCTCGTTCCATCAGTGGAACCCGCATCCACGCAGATAATTTCAATATCTTGAAGAGTTTGATGAAGAACACTTTCTATACATTCTTTTATGTAATCCACCACGTTTAATGATGGCATTATAATTGAAACCTTTTTCATACACCCACCACATACTTCCTCAAAACATTTTTTGCGGTATTTCCCACACAATTTTTTTAATATCAATACCAAGCTCTGCAAGCTGGTTTTTAATCTGTTCAGCCACATATCGATCCAATGAAGCTATAATAATGTAATCAAACTTTAATTTTACTATGTCCTCTGGTGGTAATAGTTCAAAATAGTCTATATTCATTTGTTGCTGTTGATAATCTTTATCAACCCATGCTACAATTTCACAACTCTGGTATCTTGCCAATTGTGTATAATAATTTTTCCCCACAGTGCCAGCTCCATACAAAATGACACTTTTATCCTTATATTCTTTAACTGCCGCCAATTTATACCGCTCTACATACAGACCTTTACTACTGATTCTTTGAAAGTACATTAAATTTAACTTTTTAAGAAATAACTCCAAATCTTTTGATGCTACCATAATACATCCATATTCCCGGAAAATATTTTCATATGCACTATACAGTCCTACATATTTCATTAAATTACTCGGTTCATCAATATGCGACATTGATTCATCTCTAATAACATAATGATAAAATGCTCTAGGGTATGTTACAAACCTTGAAGCTTCAAATATGCACCGACACAGGGATATTCCGTCCTCACCAAGCTGCTGTGTATCAGGAACCTGACTATATGCCTTACAAATAAGCTCCCTCTTAAACAGTTTAGACCAAATACTATTCGTGATGCATCCTTCATCGCCATTCATAAAGATATCTGTTTTATTTCTTATAAAGTCATATTTGTTTCCTGCCAGTTCAAATGTTTCCTCAGCAAAAGTTATTTTTTCTTCCTCTTTGTTATTATTGTTTATCTTATATCCTGTATGTATAAAATCTGCTTTCGATTCTGTTAATTTGTTCAGCATTTCCGCATACATATCCCTGTCAATATAATCATCGCCATCAACAAAACCTATATAATTTCCTTTTGCACATCTCAATCCGTGCTTTCTTGCAGCCACCAGTCCACCATTTGATGTATGCAAAACCTCGATTCTATTATCCCTTTTTGCATACTCATTACATATTTCCCCAGAACCATCACTCGATCCATCGTCAACTAATATAATCTGAAGATTATTATATGTTTGGTTACAAATACTCCCTATGCACTTAGACAAATATTTTTCCACATTGTATACAGGGACAATGACACTTATTAGCCATTCTTCCATTCATTCTCCTTTTCTGCGAAATTCCTAAATATTTTCTGTAAAAAGATTAGGAACTTTTCTTTCCAATTCCCACATATAATAATTTTCTATTTCTTTATCACGAACTTCTATATGGGCATAACGAATTGTACCTAAGTCTACAATTTTATTATTAATAATTGGATGATTAAGAACGTCTTCAAGCTCTTTTTTAGGCGTTATCCCATCCTCTTCCATCATACTGACAAATTGAAACTCTTCTTTCGAAAAGGTTCCCCAATTTAATATTTTCGTAAAAAAAACTTCATCTGCCACTAATTCAAGCCCCCATTTAATAAACGGTATGATTTCCTTATAATTTCTTTTCTGTACTACAAAGTTCATTCTAAAGTATGCCAGTTCTCCACTCTTCCGAAGTTTGGATGCAAATTCCATGTTTTTTTTCAAAATATCAAAGTTTCCCCCCCTGCGTATAGCTTCGTAAGTTTCTTTTGACGCAGCATCCACTGACACTGTAAGCATGATTTTACCCTTTTTATTTTGTTTGAATTCTTCCCAGTTTTTTTCATTGAACAAAGTTCCGTTAGAAAGAATTCTGATATACTTCAAGTCATTCATTTCAGTGCTTTTATACAGTTCCTTATATGCCTTACTTACAAATACCTCCCCATCTCCTGCCAGTATAAAGAAATCACAATACGGCAAGATACTATCTTTTACAATATTTGACAATTCCATTGACTTTCTAAGTCCATCACCGTGAGCTATGCGGAATTCATCGCGGCACGTTTCGCATCTTAAATTACAGCTAAAATCATAGCCTATTGCCGCAACCTTTGGATGTGCTTCCATTCTTTTATATGGCTTACTGATGTCGATTGCTGTATTGTCAATATTTTGGCATTCCTTATTAATAAAAAAAGGACACATTTCTTTTTTGCAAAATGTATATGTATGATTTACATTAGAAAGGCACAGTACCTTATGCATGTGGGATTTCCATATATCATCAAAAATATCAGGATTAATTCTTCCAATTCTTGCATCTGCTATAGTAGTACAGCAACAATAAATATCCCCTTCAGGAATCACTTCAACATGATTAAGCATTGTGACACAAGATAAATCATAATGCGCTTTATCAAACATTGTTCTTTCGAGCATGCCCGCAACGCTATTACTTATATCAAACGAATTGCAAAAATCTATATATTCACATAGTCCTTTTTCATTCAGATACTTCTTTATCTCCTCGTCATCAGATACCGCAATAATGACATAGATATCTTTCCAGCATTTTATATTATCAGGTCTGACCACCTGTTTATTACAAAAAAATTCTTCCTTTCCGAAACTGTCTATAAATCCTTTTATCTCAAATCTTTTATTAATGTTTAAAAATTTTGTTGCACGAATTCCAATTCCCCAAACATAGACAGGTTTATTACATGGATTAATTTGAAACGAATCAAGTTTTGAAAAAAAATCTCTTTCTTTGATGTAATCCTCTTTGTATACCAGTTTCATTTCATCTAATTTTTCCAGCTTGTCTTTAATTTCAAAACCACATACAATCAACTGTTCAAATTTATCTTTGTAGTAGTCATACTTATTGATATCAATAACAGATAAACCCGACTCTTCAGACTCTTCATCATCAAAAAAAATTGTGACTTCTATGTCATCAAAAAAATACAGAAAATCCTTCATTACCCTGTTTACGCCATAAACTGCATACTTCATATACTCCCCCTCTAACATTCATCCAAAAGCAAATCTATTGATATAATGTCACACTCTATTTTCTTCCGAAACGCGTCGTATATATCATCATATATGTAAGGTGTAGTAACAACAATTGCATCAACTAATGGTATCTCATCATCAGGCGATATAACATTAATGCCAAAATCATTTTTAATTGCCATATAATTTCTATCTATTCCGCACACTACATATACACCTGATTCTTCCAGTTCAGCCAACAAATGACGCCCTATCATACCAATTCCATATATTCCTATACGTTCCAATCCTTTTTTCAAAAGGCAATCTGATATTTTCTTGTTTTTTTCTTTAACACTTAGCCATTTATCCAGTGTCCGACAATAACTTTTATATTTTACATCGTTACACACATTATCTTTTTTTATTTCTTCTCTATCTGGCATTGGAAAATACCCTATTTCCGCATCACTTCCCACATGATTTTTAACCTCTGACAATGCAGCCTTTACTGCTTCCAGATATTTATATCCATTCTCAGAGTCCGGTTCAATATACATTCCTTCTCCCCATTCATTCCATGCATTAATAAAGGTGAACTCATTTCCGCACCTATCATTTTTAGCCAAAAGCTGTGCAAAATACCTTTCAAATTTTTCCGGGGTCGCTCCTGATATTACAGTCCCATTTTTTCCTTTTCTTGGCGTATCATCAAAGCCTGAAAAACCTCCATAGTAAACCTTTTTGCAACGAGAATGATATGATATTATACTGTTCCATACATCATCATAAGCAAGCTCATTACACACATATGGATTTTCACGTATTTTACCAAGGCTAATATTGTGCCAAATGGACATTTGTGGTTCATGGCAGAGAACAGCGTCAAAATCCGCTGCCATTTTCTCGTCATTGATGCCAATACTATAAACGCCGTCAAACCCTAAATCAACTGCCAGCTGATTCCAAAGCTGTAGCATTTTCTTTAAACCGACTATCTTATTGGGCACATAGAAAAGAAAAACCGGCTTATTTTTAATCTTTATATATCTGCTGTCTTTAAAGAATGGCTTCAAATAATCAAAATGACTTGTCCAGTCCTCCACGCCTCCATAGTCCTGCCTAAGCAAGATACCATTCCCCTTCTCATGCTCTTTAGGCTCCATTTTATCAGCCCATGCATTTCCGCTTTCTATTTTACTCCATGTTCTAATCCATGATTCATTTGCCCAGCAGAAGCAAAAGGGTATATCTATATCTTTCCATTTAAGCAGATTTTCAGCAGGCTTCTCCAAAATCTTTCTGCCCTTTTCAAACCAATAGTGATAGCAGCAAATTCCATATATACCATATTTTTTCATCAAATCTGCCTGCCACTGTAATGTATTTTTATCTGTCAAATCATAATAATAATGATTTAATGGTATGTTTGGTTGTCTATGCCCGTTAAACAATGGTTCGGCTGCCTTCACTGCATCCCAGTCCGTAAATCCCTTTCCCCACCATGTACTGTTCTCCTCTACCTCATGATATTGTGGTAAATACATTACTATTGTTTTCATAATATTTTCTCCCAGAGCACTTTTGAATTTCAATATGCGTACAATACAGTTTCACAATAATTAGAAGCGTAGTGTCGCATATAAAATTTATAATCAGGATTTAACTGCAATATATAAATCGGCAGCTCGATAATATCTAACGGTTTATGATAGACGCAAACAGCAAGCCTAGGCTTATATTTTCTGATTGTTTTCTCGGCTCCCTTTAAAGTTTCCAACTCGCTTCCCTCTACATCCATCTTTATGTAAGACACTCTTTTTCCGTCAACTATATTATCTATTGTTGTTACATCTATTGTGTCACCAGCTTTGTCCGTTATTGCTGCACCACCATCTCCAGTACTGTTAAAACTGACACTGCCCTCAAAGTCATAAGTTCCCTTATCGATAAGTTGAATTCTCTCATCGTTTTTATCATAAATCCATTTCCGGCACTTCTGAATATTGCTTTTGTCAGGTTCAAACACATAAATCTGCTCATAATCATTATTGCACCACTCAATGAAGTCACTGGTGGTTCCCATATCAAACGCACCTGCATCGACAAAAATTTCGTTTTTCTGTGGTTTGAAAACATCAAAATACTGTATTCCATAAAATGCACATACATTTTCCTCCCGTATAATCTTTTCTTTATTCACTCCCAAATCCATGAGTTGCCTGATCATGGAGTCCTGGTATTTCCTAGAACACATTACAATTTTCACGTCGGCAAAATCTGATACATATTCCTGTGGTGAAATGACTCTGATTCCGTTTACTTTCTTTTCATAAAATATGCTGTTATTGTCCACATAAACTACTGTTCGTTTTCCGCATGTCAATAATATATCACTTATATATTGTCCCATAGTTCCAACTCCAAATACAACATATTCCTTATCATTAAATCCATGAAAAAACCATTTCTTATCTCTTTTTACTTTATTCCAAAATTCTCTTCTGTCATCGTAGTGCATAAACAAACGTGCTTCAAAAATATCTTTTGATTCCTCATCCTGCATATTTTGGTATATTAAATTAATATTTGCAATTCGTTCAAGTTCCATCTTTATTTTCTCCACTTCTAATAGTTTAAAATGTCGAATATGTTAAGTACCTTTATCTCCCGATGATACAATGCCTGTATTGCGCCAATGTCTTCACTTAATATGGATGAAACTATCATTGTAACATCTTTACTTAAATTCTCAGGTTTGACAACTTGAAATTCAAGCTGGTTTTTCTCACTTTTATCTATTAAGCATTCTACTCTGCATCCTTGTTTGATAAGGTTGTATGCTGTAGATATTCCAGCAACTCCCGCTCCATAAACTGCGATAATTTCTTTATCTTTTTTTATATATCTATCTACAAACTGTTTCACAGAATCCGGTTTACTGAAATCTGCCAGCAACTGTCTTACTTTTTGAAGTTTTCTAACCTGTACGGCATAATCCATCAAGCAGTCAAATTCTTCATTCTCAATAACTGGCACAATTTCCTTTTTAACCTCCTCTACACATTGCACATCATCTATAAGAGAAAGCTTATCAAAAAATATCTTTTTCAATGACTTTAACGAAACACACTGCTCATGATATTTCTTGATGAGATATACCAGAGTATCCAATTGGGCTCGTATATTGGAATTTATACCGTTTGTCGAATACTGTGCTTTTATAAGGGGCTTATGGATGTAACCTATGGAATATTTACTTGCAATCCTTAAAACAAATTCCCAGTCCTCCAAACTCTTTAAATTTTCATTAAATCCTCCCACATCCTGTATACATTCTTTCCTGACTATAATCGTTGGAGTTCCGATTTTATTGTCATTTAACAATGACTGAAATATATCGCCTTCTAATTCAGATATATCATAAATATCGGGGGGCATAATAATTTCTTTTTGTGCTCCTTTATACAAGTAATCACAATATACCATCCCGAAATTTGCCATGTTACGCATTTTATACATTTGTTCTTCCAATTTACAGGCATACCAGATATCATCACTGTCATTAAAAGCAATAAATTTTCCCTTTGCCAGTTCAATACCAATATTTCTAGCACGTGACGGACCTCCATTATCAGACAGATATATGTATCTGATTCTGTTATCCACAATGGACTCTATTATTTTTTTTGTATCATCCGTCGAACCGTCATCTACAATAATACATTCAATATTTGAATATGTCTGATTCAATACACTCTCGACAGAATATTTTATACAATCTCCCCTGTTATATGTGGGAATAACCACACTTACCAAATTCTTTTCCATATTCTACTTCTCCCCACATATTAGTCAAATACACGAGACACTCTGACACATTCGGCAAACATTTTTTTACAGGCAGCCTTCCATTCTATAGCAAAATCCATATTATTTCCTTGTTGTATCAAACTGCTTACCAGCGCATATAACCGCTTTAATTCCTTCGCATCAGAAGCATATTTCTTGTCTTCTCTAAAATGTTTGAAAAATACTTCCTGTTCTTCCTGTGTAAGAACGAATCCGTTACTTTTTAGGGCAAATTTCTGAATTTCCTTATACAATAATTTTCTTTGCTCTGTTTTATTATCTTTTACACGATAAGTTTCATTTGTACCAATATTCCTCCAATACAATAACACATTTGGTATATTGGATATCTGTCCATACAAGGAACATTGAATCCAAAAGTGGTAATCCTCCATTCCCAACATATCATCAACATATTTTATATTATTTTTTCTTATAAATTGCGTTCTCATCATAGCACTACCATTACTGATGCAATCCTGAAAAATAAGTTCAGCCCGTACACGCTTAGGGTTATGTAATACACCTGTTACATTAAATGATGTTATATTTCCATGAATATCTATGTTTTTCATTGCCGCTCCAACCACATCAATGTCTGGATGCATGTCCATAAATTCCACCTCTAACGCCAAGCGTTCTGGCGCTGCTATATCATCATCATCCATTAACGCTATAAACTCACCTGCTGCGTTTTCTATACCGATATTCCTTGAGTATGCAATACCTCTGTTTCTGTCATTATGTATCACTTTTATTCTTTTATCATTCATTGTTTCTACAATTCTTGATGTTCTATCATTTCCACAGTCATCTATTGCTATAATTTCAAAATCTTCATATTGCTGATTTAATATGGAAACCACTGCGCTTTCCACAAATTTTTCTGCCTTGTATAAAGGCATGATAACAGAAACTCTTGGCATGCTGACTACTTCCCCCTTAAATCAAAAATTGTATATGTACATAGGCAGTTTTTCCTCTCTCTCCTGCAAATCATTGTTTTTTGATTGCACAGGTTTGTCTTTGACCTCTTCTAACGGGCAATTTTTCATCGCTGCGACAGCTATTATTTTTTCAACACCGTCCATGCAATTATCCAGAACCCATATTTTAGCCAATTCCTCATATAATTCCGGCACTGTTTCAAATCCATATTCCTTTATATATTCCGTTTCTTCTCTTTCAATAAAATAACTTTCTTTGCTTTTGTCAATCGACTGAAATTTGTAAGTTTCTGTGTTTTCAATTCCCCACTGATACAATAAATCCTTTTCTCTTTTCTCTTTATCCATATTCTCTCCTTACTAATCCAAAGTGTAAAGCTTCCGCCAATCTTCTGTTTCGTTCCACTCCGGCTGTTCTTTTTTATATAAAATGCAATGCTCAAGCACTAAAATATCCATATCTGTCCGCATAAAACATTCGTATGCATCCTGCAATGAACACACTATAGGCTCACCTCTTACATTAAAAGAAGTATTCACTATCACTCCATATCCTGTAAGCTTTTTAAACTCTTTTATCAGACTATAGTAGTATGGATTGGTTCTCTCAGTTACTGTCTGTATCCGTGCACTATAATCTACATGCGTTACTGCTGGTATATCTGAACGCTTCTGCTTCACAATTTCCAACATATCTCCATGGTATCTTTTTAAATTTTCGTTCAAATCACAAAAATTTCTTCTGCCTTCACATACATTTTCAACCAACAGCATATATGGGCTATCATCATCCAGTTCAAAATATTTTGAAACATCCTCCCTGAGTACAGAAGGTGCAAAGGGGCGGAAAGACTCTCTATATTTAATTTTTTTATTTAATTTCACCTGCATTGTTTCAGATCTTGCATCTGCGATAATACTCCTGTTTCCTAGTGCCCTTGGTCCAAATTCCATTCTTCCATGAAAAAGCCCTATTACATTTTGGGCCGCAAGTTCTTCAGCAATTTTTGTATATAATAAACTACCATTGTATGAATGATATGGATAATTATTCTCATTTAAATATTTTTCAACTTCCTGTTTAGAATATTCCGGTCCAAGATAACTGCCCTGTTGCGAATCCTCCAAATCTATTTTTCGCTCAATACCGGCATATTGATAAGCTGCATATAAAGCACATCCCAAACTTCCTCCTGCATCACCGGCTGCCGGCTGTATCCACACATTTTTAAAAATTTTACTATTTTTAATTTTTCCATTAGCAACACAGTTTAAAGCTACTCCTCCCGCTAACACCAAATTATCTATTCCGGCTCCATACGTTTCCTTTGCATGTCTGACCATCTTTAAGATAATATCCTCTACAACTTTTTGGGCAGATGCGGCTATATCCATCTCTCTCTTAGTAATGATTGTTTCCGGTTCCCGCCTTGGTCCTCCAAACAAGTCCGCAAATTTGTCATTGGTCATAGCCCGTCCATATTGATAATCAAAATATTCCATATTCATACAAAAAGAACCATCTTTTTTTATATCAATCAGCTTTTGTCGAATAATATCTTCATATATTGGCTCTCCGTAAGGTGCTAGTCCCATGAATTTATAGTCACCTGAATTCACCTTGAAACCACAAAAATATGTAAATGAACTGTATAAAAGTCCTATTGAATGTGGAAAACGCAATTCTTCCTTAATTACCAGTCTATTATCTTGTCCTACTCCAATCGTTGTAGTTGCCCATTCCCCTACACCATCAAGGGTTATAAAAACCGCCTTTCGATACGGAGACGGATAAAAGGCTGACGCCGCATGAGAAATATGATGCTCGCATACCAAAAACTTCCTTTTGGGATTTTCACCCAAAATTTGGTTTATTTCCTTGTGAATCCACATTTTACTTGAAAACATCGAAAAAAAACTTCGTTCAATAACATCTTTTGAATCTTTTCCTACCGCGGCGATATTTTTAACAAATCGGTCTAATGTATATAGGGGATTGTCATAAAATACAGCTATATCAATATCTTTATTCCGGATACCACCTTCTTTTAAACAATATTCAATAGCATTTACCGGCATACGTAGATCATGCTTAATGCGTGTAAACCGTTCTTCCTGTGCTGCGGCTATTACTTTACCATCCACTACCAAACTTGCGGCAGAATCGTGATACAATGCAGAAATTCCGAGTATGTTCATTTTCTTTTCCCCCTGTTCTTATATAATAAAGATTTGTATATCATGCGTTACTCACAATTTGTAATCATCCGCAAGACAGATTACTTCATAACGGGAACCATATAACAACTTGATATTCTTCCTCATAACAGCTTCATATTTTGTGGAAGCAATTAATATATAATCTATCTGAAAGTCATTCAATTTATTAATATTTATTAATGGTCTTTCTTTATATTTTGTATTTCTTCCCACATTGCTATCTATAAAATATATATTTGCTTTTATACTACCTACAACTTTCTCATAATCTTCCAGTATCCTATTTGCCATTTTACCAGTTCCATATATTCCCACACACATTGCTTCGTCTCCCAATGGAAGCTCTATTAAAATATCTCTTAACATTCTGTTTCTTTTTTCAGTAATAGATATCTGTACATCATTATCAATGCCGGCAAAATCAAATATACTATATAAATTGTAGATAAAATTTATATCACAGAAGCAATTCCATTCCTCAATCGTTTTCCCATATATTTTTCCAGCCAAAGCATATCCTTCCTTAATATAATCCAAGTCTTCAATTCCCCAAATCGAACTATACGTATTTGCCCAAAGAATTAGTAAATTTTGTAAAATTCTCGTATTTTTCAGACATATAGCCTGATATTCACCTATATTTAGAGCATCTTCCCAGCTATACGCAGTTATCCTCAGTAAGTCTTCTGCTTTTCTTTTTGTCGGTTTAGCTGTTACTGTTGAGTCAGCCCTATACCGCCTTTTATAAAGGCAATCGGAAACATACTGCACTCTATCTGCATAAAATAGCAATTTATTATGCAAAGCTATATCTTCATGATATATTCCTTCCGGAAATGTAATCTCATTTTTAGATAGAAAATCTCTCCTTGTAAAAACCATGCATGCCGACGGATTGTAAGCAACCGGATAATACTTTTTCAAAAATTCTATTCCACACATAATATTGGAACAATTTCCTATCACTTCTTTCCGCATGTATGTATCATCTTTTATACCTAATCCTTCTTTCAATTCCCCAAATACATAAGCGTCAAAAAGCAAAACATCTAAATTATTCTTTTCCGAAATTTTGTAACATTTGCTTATTGCATCACCAGTCAAGCAATCATCTGCATCCAAAAAGTAAATGTATTTTCCCTGTGCCCTCTGTATCCCAATATTTCTGGCGGCTCCCTGTCCACAATTATTTTGTGAAATAATCTCCAGACAAGAATGCTTTTTTTGTGCGTTTTGTAATATGTATAAACTATTATCTGTGGAACCATCATTAACAGCAATTATTTCTGTCGTTATATCCTGCATATTGTATTGATTCCAAATACTATCCAAACATTCCTCTAAATATTTCTCAACATTATAAACCGGAATGATTATGCTTACCTGCACCACAACTGTAACCTGCCTCCCAATCATTAATGGTGTATTTCTTTCTCCACCCTACTAAAAATTTCCTCTGCAATGATTTTATTTCCCTTTTCCCATACATGTGCAGCATCCATATACACATCTGAAATATCATCAAAAATATGTGATAAATCATGTAAATAAGTGTAGGTATTTACACCTTCACTCTTCATTATCTCCCGAAACTCTTTAAAATCATATCCCTTATCATATCTTCCTTCTCTATAAGAAAGCATCATATTTTTTTCTCTATTATCATAATTTTTCTTTGACATGAACATGGGCTGCATAAAAGCATGAAATGTAATTCCACGTCCAATACAAAGTGCATACATACTTTTCATATTATTTAACCAGTTCTCAAATCTATTCTTACCTGATTCAACACCATAATTGATTTCCTCTGCATTTCTTACTCTCAAATCATATTCTTTTGTGCTAATATCCAAATTTCGAAACGCAAAATTAAATATTTCATCCAAATAGTCAAATTTGAACGGATATTTTTCATTGTGGCTGGTATCATTTATTCCACTATATGCAATCACCATATTAGGATTGAATAAAAGCATATCCCTCATAAGTTTCAAAAGTTCCTCACCTGAAGTATATCCACCAACCCCACCATTATAAATTGCTATTGTTCTATCATTTATCAAATCGTATAAAATCTCCGGCCACGCTTTAAATGGATACAAGGAACCATCTGTAGTGGAACCGCCTGTCACTGCAATTTTATATATAGCATTTTTCTCATCACCATAAACGGTTATTCCCGGATATTTACTTTTCCCCTTGTAAGAGTATCCCAAATTAATATCTAATACTGTCTTCCTGCCACTAACTTGTGTATATCCTCCCGCCATTCCATAATCTTTATAAAACTTTAAACCTAGTTTTTCTAGTTTATTAAATATAATTTGACAATCCTTTTTTTCAACCCATATATAAAAATTTTCTTCATATAATATTTCTTCAATTGATTCTACATGATATCCATCCAATAAGTCTTCGCACTTGTCAGTACTATCTTTTAAAAATCCGGCTACTTCATAGTCCAACAGTTCCAAATATATAAATGCCTCTCTGGCATTTTCATCAATTCCGTAAACAAATACTTTTTTATCAATCAGCCTGTTAAACAAAGGCGCATCAAACATCCTAAAACAAACTTCATTTGTTTTAGAATATCTAATCGCATCATCCTCATATGAATCGATTGCATCATAACGTCTACCAAAAACTGCATCTTCATATTGCTCTTCATACTTTTCTTTTAATTCAGCAGCAAAAATGACCTCAGAATTCTTATCTAAATTCGTAATCTCCTCTATATTTTTATGAAACATTTTTAACCCAATAAGAGATTTATCTTGTGTCACAAAACCGGATATATATTGTTTCCTTTTTAAATAAGAAATAAATATGTTTTGTGCCAAAAGTCTTTCTTTTGATGCTGATGATAAAAATATATATTGTTTCGCCATCGTTTAATTTCCCCTTTTATATATACTTTTGAATCACTTTTATGATTTCCTCTGCAATTATTCTATTGCCTTCTTGATTCACATGGCAGATATCCTCATAAACGTCTATCTCATCAAAAATATGTGATAAATCATATATATAACTATATTTTGATATTATACTTTTAATTTCACTTCTAAACAAATTTGCCATTTCTGAATAGTCACTTTTATATTGCATATAATGATTTTTTATTATACTCTTTTCTCTTTCAGTATTTTGCTTTGTATAAATTGCCGGCTGTAAAAAACATACAAAATTTGCACTATAACATTTTGCAACAGCATACATCAATTCTTCGTTTTTTAACCAGTTGTTAAATCTATTTTCCTGCAATGGTACACCATAAGTTATTCCTTGTACTATAGATAAATAATCTCTCCATTTTTTCCTTCCATAGTTTGCTACAATATCTTCGTATGCAAATTTATATATTTCTTTTTCAAAGCTAAACGCAAATGGATAATTCTCCATTTTATATCCCATATCATTTATGCCACTATAAGATATGATAAGATCAGGCTTCAATTCTCTGCAATCACGAATAAGTTTTAAAAGTTCCTGTCCTGAAAAGTAGCCGCCTACTCCGGCATTATATATGGTCAAATCCTGCTTATTCAATGTACTATATAATAATTCAACCCATGATTTATGCGGATACGCCTTTGTACTATCAGTAGTAGAATTTCCTAAAACTACAATTTTGTAATCATTTTCTTTTTCCCTGCCATATGCAGTAATACCTGCATATTCATGTTTCCATTTATAAGAAATTCCCAAATTTATATCAAGAACATATTTTATCGGAAAATATCCTCCAAAATCTTGTCCCATTTGTAATCCTTGTAATTTTAACTTCCCTATTGCATTACATTTGTCATGCTGCTCTATCCATATAAAATAAATATCTTTTTTTTCAATAATTTCATCAATATGTGTAACTGGAATATCCTTAGCATAAAAATTATGTTCCTTCATATCTTTGTCTATTAGTAATCCTTTTACAGATAATCCTAATATTTTAAAATACTGATAAACTTCCCTTGCATTCCCCTCTGTCCCATAAATAAATATATTTCTATCACATAATTTTGAAATATAAGTATCCTCAATTAACGAAAATAAAATTTCTTTGCTTTCTAAATTTCTAATAAATAAATCATCATTATTATTACAAGTATAATATAAACATTTTAAATCTGTTCTCTCTGCTCTAATCTTCTCGTCTATTTCCCACCATTTTTCAAATGCTTCTATAATAATGGTTTCATTGCTTAGAGTCTTAATTATTTCAGGTCCATAAACAATCACATTATTTATTACTTTTCCTACATTATCAGGATTTGAATCTATAAAGCATTTAATACCCCCCCCCCGCATTCTGTGTAAATATTTGCATATTTCCACACCATTTTTGCCACATCCATAAATAACTATTATTTTATCTTTTATATTTTGGTTTACATTTCGTATATTATAACTTACCGGAAGTTGCTCTATACTTCCGGTAATATAGGAAGAAGCAGCAGAATTTACAGGGAAAAGCTCATTATTAAACAGGATTCCTCTATTTAATTCCTTTATATCTATAATTCTTCTATTGTAAATTGTCTCTCCTATCAACTCTGCATTTTCAGATATTATTCCTTCAATAGCTATTTTTCTTTGAAGTAAATATTTTATAGCTTGTAATACCTTATTTTTCTCTTCTTTAGTATTAATTAAAATATATTTATTATATTTGCTTTTTAGCATTTCATTTTCTATAAAAAATGACTCAGCCATATCTCATACTCCACTTATATTATCTTTGTAAATTCAAGAATATATTTAAAATAT
>CAMWXE010000024.1 GCA_947178145.1 uncultured Lachnospiraceae bacterium
GAAACCTTGATTTTAAAGGCTTCCCATTGATTTTGGTGTCAAACTTAAGATTTTTATTATAAAACGGCGATATATATTTGTCAAATTGTATTCTTATTTCTTTCTGAGATAAGTCACAAATGCATTTCCATTCTGCCGAAACATGTTGGTTGCGTCATTCATCCCTACTTTGTATACGCTCCCCGTCTCCGGATTCATCACCACGACATTCAACTCGTTAAAGCCGATCACAAGCATCGCACTGTCATTTTCAAGCGAGACAAGGACCGGAATGTCCTGATTGACATAGTACAGAATCGCATCAAGGCTTACCCCCCTCAAGTCGAGCGCAGTCGCGCCATTGATATTTTCTTCTAGAATCTGCCGCACTGTTTTGCCCCGATCAAGCATTGGCTGTACATTTTTGATACTGCCGCAAAATGCAAGCATTGTCTCAAGACATACTGCCAAATCAGAGTTTTCCCCGCTGCTCTGCTTTCCGGTAATTGCCATAATCTGGTTCCTGGTGCTCCTTGTTGCCTTTTTCCATATATAATCACCGTTTTGGTTGACGACGGTGCCATTGATGCTATAAGCGAGATTGATCGCCTCCGCCTCATGGGTGAAAGTACCATCAATTCCATATCGACCATACACATAATATCTGCTCACAGGATTTTCAATCTCCACCACAAGCTCCCTGGAACCTTCAAACAATACCTGGAGTGGGTTTGTGTTATTTGGCCTTGGAGACTCCATCGCATTTTTCAGGACAATCTGGACAATCTTTTGATATGTCTGGGTGACAACGACCTCCGATGAATTGTAGCCGTTTTCTTCGATCAGATTATTGACAATCTGATCATCTGTGGTGCTGCTGTAGCTGCCGTCCTCCTGCTTGATGACGCGCGTGAGCGTAATCAGGTTTTCTTCCACTGATGCATCGGTTACATAGACATCCGCCTGGCTGTATGTCTTTAAAATCCCACCGCGTTCATCCCGAATATAGACGACGTTCATCGGAAATGTCACAGAACCGGAAAAATCTGTTCGAATATCCTCGTACTGTGCCACACCATAAATCAGATCCTCCTCAATAAATCCAAGCGGAAGAATCCTGCCGTCACCCGATGTCTCGATCGCTTGTGTCTCCCCTGTGTTGAGGTCCATCAGAATCAGCTTTGTACAGTCATACGCATCGGCAGAGTTCTGCCACACGAGCATCTTGTTCGTGTCGGACACCTGAAAGCTTCCCTGCTGCAATTCCCCAGCGATCTCCTCACATGTATGATTCATCAGATCGATGGAGAGAATCGAGCCATCCAGATAGATATAAAAATATCCATTTCTGTTGATATAGGAAAGCTGCTCCATATCTGTCTTCAATGTCGAATAGGATTTATTGTATGGTATAAAGATCAGTTCCTCAACGGTGTTGAGCATTCCGTTGTACTCGCATACCTGCACGCCGATGCTTCCCTCATGCCGGCCCCGGTTCATATATCCGTAAACCATAAATTGAACATTTTCCGTCTCGTCCACATTCAGTATTTTGATATCATGGTTGTCATAATTACTCCGGGGATCATCTCCGTCGTAAAAACTGAACAGATACGCCATCTTTTTGTCTGCCGCGTGATAGCAAAACAGCTGATTCTCGTTGACAAATGCAAGATTTGACCCGCCATCGCTCTCCATCATCTGCACTTTGCTGTCCCTGATGCCAAGCATGATCTTATTGCTTCCATACACATCGGCCTCTGGGTCAAAGATCTGATTCATGCTGCGCTCATAATCGAGCAGATACGTCCTGTCAGGCGTGTACCGTATCCGAAAATACTCGACCACGTTATATTCATCCCGCTTCCTTCCCTCGATTGTCTGTACTCTGTAGTTGATGCGAATCGAGGCCGTCTGTGTCTCAATCTCACTGATCAGGATATAGGATTCCGAGACTTGCCGGACATTCAGATCTGCCCAGGTAACCTGATTCAGACTGCAGTGAATGTCCACGTGGTTGAGCGTCGTGTTGTCCCCGCGTGCATTCGACTCCATATAAGTCACCAGTTCCTTTGCCTGTTCCTTGTCAAATGTCTTGTCATGAAAATCCCTGATAAAGCTTAACTTCTCGTACGCATGGTATCCCTCGCCGTCAATGATACGCGTATAATATCGCACCGTCTCATTTCCCACTTTGAGCATCAGAATCCAGTTGTACTCAACTCCGGATTCAATCAAATCTTTGATTGTAATATTCGCCTGTATGGTGTCTCCCCTGTCACTGTAATCGCTGACTTTCGTCCGCTCGACAAGACGCGTCCCGTCAATACTCCTGACCTCAAAGGTAATCTCGCTGATCTCATTTCCGTACTTATCAACGACAAAACTGAGCGTCCGCCCTTCCCCGAGCGGCGTGATTGTATCCCGAAAAAAGCTTCCATCCATCTCCTGCCGCAGTCCATGCAAGTAATTGTATGAAATCCCCTTTGTCGTGATATGCACCAGCGGAAGCGATGCCTGTTCCATACTTGTGGTCAGTTCTTCATTTCCTTTATTATAAATGCCGCTGCTCACAAAAAGAGTGATGATAAAAACAACAATGCAGGCAGCCAGTTTACCGATAACTTTCCTCATCGAAATCACTCAGCCTCTCCGTTTAGTAGTTTTTGAAGTGTGGGGTTAATGTGCAGAAATTCCTCCAGCTGTGTCAGCTGCCCCTGCCTTTTTGCCCCCGCATGGTATTTCATGTGATTTTTCTTTACCGCCCGTATCAATATATTTTTGGGTGTGTGCTCCATATCGATAAATTCCAGTATCTGCGTGTCGTATCCATGCGCTTCCAATAGCTCTGCCCTGACCGCATCCGTCACCAGCGCCGCCACGCGCTCCTTGATTAGCCCGTATTTGAGAACTGGCGCCAGCGCATCGCAGGAGAGCTGTCTATTGAACTCATGCTGGCAGCATGGAACGGACAGAATGACGCGCGCATTCCACTTCACTGCCTTAGCGAGTGCATAGTCTGTTGCGATGTCGCATGCGTGCAGTGTCACGACCATGTCCACATCCTCCATACTGCCTTCATACGAACCAATGTCCCCTACTTGAAATTTTAACCCATCGTACCCAAATTTATCCGCAAGTGTCTGACAGTTTTTGATGACATCTTTTTTCAAATCCAATCCGATAACACGAATGTCATACTGGTTCATAACCTTCAGATAATAATATAAGGCAAATGTCAGATAGGATTTTCCGCATCCAAAGTCAATGATTCTTAGCGGCTTTCCCTCCTCTTTGGGAAGATGCGGGAGAATGTCCCGCACAAATTCAAGATATCTGTTAATCTGGCGAAACTTATCATACTTTGCCTTTATAATCGCTCCCTCTGGCGTCTGAACCCCGAGCTCCACGAGAAACGGCACCGGCGCATCCTGCGGCAAGATGTACTGCTTCTGTCTGTTGTGTGAAAAGTCTGTCTCCTGTTTCTGCGGCGCTTTTCCTTTTTCCTTGATTGTCATTTTTCCCTTTTTGCTCACGAGCACTGTCACCCTGTGGCATTCTGTCTCCAGTTCAAGCTGCCGGAAATCCCTTTCCATTGCTTCTGTCAGCTGATCCAAAAGCACACTGGGATTTAGATTCTGATGGTATACCTTTGTCCCTGCAAACCGCTCCACCTGGTATAAGAGCTCCTCCTTTTTGAGCACAGGCCGTATGCGAAGTTTCTGTATCTGATCTCGGTCGCGGGGATTGCTGGCCGTAGCGCACAGTATCATTTCCTTATTCTGTATATAATTTGTTAACAATTGTCTCAATTGATCCATGGAATTTATTGTAACATGAAACATAGGGCATTAAAAGTCTTTCAAATCTAAAATTATTAAAAAATGGGTCCTCCCGCAAAGGACAACCCATTCTTTTCTGCCAAAGCAGTTATTTCATTTTCTCTGCCACATAGTCGCGGATCTTCTTGCTGTCTTCGAACATACGCCCGCCTATCAAAAATTCCCCATCATGGTCTGATACCCTGAGCACAATGCCCTCAAGCGCCTTGCCGCCAAGCAGCGGAAAGTCGCTCACCGCTATGGATACCTGTTTTCCTTTTGCTTCGCGAAGCTCTCTCGCCGTTGTCTTGAATGCAAATCCATTGGCACTAATGTCAATCATTCTGCCATCACAGCTGAAATTTGTGTCCTTGATGCGGATCTGACAGTTGTTGGATATAGGCAGTCTTGGATATTTGCGCCTGTTGACAACCTTTGGATTGCCCTTGGTACGGATCATATTGACGCCGCGCTCTCCATTCTTAACGGGCCCAATACTGACATTCTGCCATATGTAAAGCGCATTCTGTACAATAATGTGCAGATTGTACCTCTTTGTCTTGTCCTGTGTGTCAAGCACTTCATTGTCCTGTGTGAGCCGTCCTACGCCAATACTGTGATCTGTCGTAGAGACTACTTCTGCTCTGTACTCTGTCTGGCTTCTGTCACCTGCGACAAACACGGACACTTTCATTCCCGGTGTAATATCCTTGATTCCCATGAAGCCGCCCTCACCGAGCTCTTCTATCAATTTGCCAACGACATCCTCGATATTGATAACATTGTTTGCAGTCTCCTCATATTTGCTGAGCATGACCTTGGTCGTCTCCTCAGAATCAAGCACACTCTGTGTCATGATCTCCATAACCTCATTGATCTGCTTCATATTTTCGACGAGATTGCGGTTTGCTGCCTCCACGTCCTGCATTGCCTTTTCGACTACCTGAATCCCATCGGCAAGCTCTGCGGACTCATTGCTGATGCTCGCTACACTCTCGTCTACATGGTTGACCTTACCCTGTGCGTCCGTGATCAGCTGCAAAATCTTTGTGATGGAATCTGTCATCTTCTCAGCGGTGTCCTCCAGATGACTGAGTGCAGTGAGAATACTGTTCGATGAATTTTTCGTTCCCATGCTGAGATCCCGGATCTCGTCTGCCACGACTGCAAAGCCCTTTCCGGCCTCGCCGGCTCTTGCCGCTTCTATTGACGCGTTCAGCGCAAGCAGATTCGTCTGCGACGTTATCTTCTCAATGGTTCCTGTCTCCTTTTTTACCATCTCAAATTCCATCTTAAATTCATTGAGAACTTTCTCGACTTCGCCCGACACATCTGCCATCTCATTGGTGGCATCAGCGACTGCCGAGAGTTCGTTGGAACTTGTCTTTGCATGGGTTGCTGACTCGTTGATGAGATCTGCCATCTTGGTGACAAGCGAAGCGACATTCTCCACCTGTGTATTGATATCTTCGGTCATATCGAGAGAAGACATCGCCTTTTCGCCAAGTGTTGTGTTATTGGAAGAGAGTGTGTTCATGCTTTCCACGACATCTATGGCGCCCTGTTTGTTCTCGTCAGCGAGCTCACGCACCACTGTCACACCGTCAACGATAGCACTGCTCGCATCCTTTACCTGGTCAACTGTATGGATCACCTTATTCAGATTGTTATGCATCGCACCCACCATCGCGTCATCTGATTTGGACAGGTGGTCGATGGAAAGGATGTATCCAAGATAGCACATAATCGTACACGCCAGTTCCATTTCTACTTGAAGCATATGGCCGTCTGCAGACTGTCCCCTCATATAAATGAGTGCATTCTGGACAAATATCATAATAATATTATAAATTCCCACACCCCATATTAACTTTTTATTTTTAAATAATATCAACACACTCGCAACAGGAAGCATAAAGCAGAATGCGATCGTACTGTTGATGGTCACCACCACAAATCCATAGAAAATCCCATAGCCAGCTGCCACAATCACCTTGTATTGATCATTTGCCTTCCCTTTGATACGCAGCTGCAGAAAAGCCAGAATATATGGTACCCAGCAAAAGACCAGCATCATCAGAAATGTCGCGTGTGACATCCTGCCCTTTGCAATCTCCCCGGCATAAATTCCTGGCAGCAATACACACATCGTTGCCCACACGATTGATGCTTTCTTGTTGGCACTCGTCTTAAAAAGCTCCTCATTGTATTCCATCTCACATCCACCCTCCTGTTAATCAGCACATAATCCTTCATACATCCTCGCAAAATGTACAATTTTCTTCCTCAAGTACACTAATATATCCACAATTTGATTGTATTTAAGGATTATTTTATCATATGCACCCCAATATTTCTACAATTTTATGATTTTTGATTTCTTTTTTCGTAAATATTTGTACTGTTCACCGGTCAGGAATGCACATATACTGCGCATTCTGTGAGAAAACGTATCACGTGAAAGCAAATTTTGCATGGATTTTTGCCCGTTACTGGAACAGTAATTAATTATTTTGAAAACGGGATTGACATTTCCTGCCATATGTATTATTGTATTAGTGTATTAAGAAATTAACACACAAGGAGGGAACTACATGGCATGGCAAATGAATTCTGACCGCCCAATCTACTCACAATTGTACGACAAAATTCTGCTTCGTATTGTATGTGGCATCTACAAGGCCGGAAACAGGCTTCCCAGCGTCAGGGATCTGGCGGCAGAGGCAAGTGTCAATCCCAACACGATGCAGCGCGCTTTCGCCGAGTTAGAGCACAGTGGTCTGATTGTGACGCAGCGAAACAGCGGACGTGTCGTGACAGAGGATATGACAAAAATAGAAGCTGCCAAACATCAGCTGGCACTGACACAGCTAAACAGCTTTATCGCAAATATGCGGGAACTTGGCTACAATGATCAGGAAATCATGGACCTGATCAAAAGTGTCATTCACTAAAAAGTTAAGAACAAATACCGAGGGAGGGAACAAAGGTGAACGAAAATAACAGTATGGCATATACACAAACTGAGGATGCACAAAATGACAGTGCACAGAATACTTCCGTGTATGCACAGAGCGATCCTGTGCAAAGCAACTCCGCTTCTGTACTACAGAATGACCCAATTGATCCACAAAATAGTCCAATGCAGAACAGTTCTCCACAAAATAATACGACTTACACACAAAACGACTATGTACCAAACAATGCCGCTTACGAACAAAACGACTATGTACCAAACAATGCCGCTTACACACAGAACAGCCCAATGCCCACAACCATGTATCCCAAAGCGCCGCTTCTGCAGTTGAATGACCTGTGCAAGCGATACCCTGGCATGGGCAATTATATGTCTGTTTTTCATATGAATCTGATCATCCCGCGGGGAAGAATCATCGGTCTCTTAGGTCCAAACGGCTGCGGAAAGACGACTCTCATCAAGATGATTAACGGTCTCCTTGTACCGACAAGCGGAAATGTGTTGATCAACGGCATGGAGCCCTGTCCCGAAACCAAGAAGGTGATCTCTTATCTGCCGGAGCGCACTTATCTGGACAATGGCATGAAAGTTTCTCAGATGGTGGAATACTTTGCGGATTTTTATGAAGATTTCTCAACAGAGAAGGCTTATGGAATGCTGCATGCACTTGGCATCAGCAGTGACGCGCACTTAAAGACACTCTCCAAGGGTACAAAGGAGAAGGTGCAGCTGATCCTTGTCATGAGCAGACAGGCCGATCTGTATATTCTCGATGAGCCGATTGCCGGTGTCGACCCTGCTGCGAGAGACTATATCCTGCGCACCATCATCACAAACTACAATCCAAGCTCCACTATTATCCTGTCTACTCATCTGATCTCTGACATTGAAAATGTCCTTGATGATGTGATATTCATGAAAAACGGATCGCTTATGCTGTACACATCCGTTGATTCGATCAGAAGTCAGTTGGGCAAGTCGGTGGATACTTACTTTAGGGAGGTATATGCATGTTAGGAAAATTATTAAAATACGAGTGGAGAGGGCTCCGCATGCCGTTTATAATCCTGCTGATTGTGCTGGCGTCAACGACGGTTTTGACCTGCAGTGTTATTCTCACCATCAATCCAAAGTATGACGAGACAGTTACGTGGTTTTCTACAATGGCACTCATGCTTTCCATTTTTTTATACTATTTTGGATTTATCGGTTGTATTATTGGGATTGTGTTGGTTGTTGCGATACGTTTTTACAAGACCTGTTACACCGATCAGGGCTATCTGACACATACCCTTCCTGTATCCACAAAACAGCTTTTAAGCGCCAAGATTCTTGCCGCCTTTGTCACAGAACTGCTGATGATACTCGCTATCGCCGCCAGTGTTGTGATTATTATTCAGGTCACTGTACACCACGTTATCTCATTTTTCCCAGACTACTCATACGATGAGTTCACGCGGATGTTCATGCGGGAATTATCCTATGTATTCCAGGACTTCAAAGACGAACTTGGTATCAGTTTTGGCCTGTACATTGTATACTGGATCATAATACTCCTCGTTTCCATGTTTTCCAATATCGTGACTATCTTTGGCTGTGTATCTTTAGGGCAGCTGTATGCGAAACACCGCGTTATAGGCGCTATCCTTGCATACTTTGCGCAGCTGTTTATCATGCGGATTTTAAGCTATTTTGCTTCTTTGCCAATGTATTCAAGGATACTCACCAGCGACTACAACAGCGATGTCACATTCTTTAGTCTTGTATCGCCAACAATGACTCTGACATTGATTCTGACCATCCTTATGGCTGTTGCCATGTACTTCGTCAATTTGCACATGATGACCAAACGATTGAATTTGGAATAAGTGTGTATCGAAAAACCGCGCGGGTTCAGAACCTGCGCGGTTATATTTTTCTCATCAGCTCTAATCTCTCGTGAAGCTGTTCCATTTCTCGGAGCCGCGCCGCGTCTGTTATCTCGCGTCCTGACTCAAAATATCTGACACAAACGTCATGTCTGATCTGCTGCCATTGCACATCCATCTCCGCCGGTGCTTCCAGGAGCTCATGCCTCTCATCCAAAACCCGCATCAGCTGGCGCACTGTCCCAAGGCTTCCATCTATCATATGAATCTGCGGCGGCATCAGTCCTCGAAAGGTGTCTTTAAAATAGTTAAAATGGGTGCATCCAAGCACCAATTCCCTGTATTTGTCAAGCTCATAACCCATAAGCCTCTTCTGTAGATATGTAGTCACACGGTCTGACACAAACTCGCCGCGCTCCGCAAATTCCACAAGCCCTGGCAGCTCCAGCAGATCAACTAAATGCTCATCATCCACACGCTCCACAAGCTTCTGAAGCTTTCTCTCATGTACCGTGAGCGGCGTCGCAACGACAAGCACGCGCTTTCCGCCGCTCTCCGCCACAGCCGGTTTCACCGCAGGCTCAATTCCAATGATGGGAAGTGACGCATATTGGCTGCGCAGCTGCTCTGCCGCCACTGCTGTCGCTGTATTGCATGCGATCACCACTGCCTTACAATCGTGGTCTGCCATGAAACGAATGACCTCATTCACATAGGATATGACCTGTTCCCTTGTCTTCGTTCCATACGGAACATGGTCTGTATCCGCATAAAAGATAAATTTCTCGTGCGGCATCAGCACCGCTGCCTGGTGCAGAAGCGTCAGGCCGCCAATCCCTGAGTCAAATATACCAATGTTCATCACGAATTCTCCATTTCTACTACTTTTAAAGACGCGTGAATCGTAACCATACCGTTAGCACACGCCTCAAAGCTTCTCTGCAATGGCTTGCACATAGAAAGACCCGCAAATCCATGTAGACCTGCGGGCGTTATTGAGAGAGCGAATAGCGAGTTAAACTCGCATACGATGTAAGCTTATTTTCATTCAATGCAGATATCTTCCAATCTCATTTCTTTAATGATTATATACCAGTTTCTTTTGTTTGAAAAGAACTTTTTCCGTAAATCTTACTTTTCATCACTTTTGACCATATTTCTTTCGTAAACATTTGGGAATTTGGGCATTTAGCTCTCTCACGCTTCCTCTTTTCGGTACGCAATCTCACCGTCAATTATTGTCATCAGCGTGCTGGTAAATACTTCCATCGGATTCCCGTCAAAGACGGCGATATCGGCATCCTTTCCTGGCTCTATGCTGCCAATTCGGTCTGATACACCGCAGATCTTTGCTGCGTTGATGGTCATTGCCCGAAATCCATCTTCCATGGAGAGCCCCTGTTTTACACTCAAACCCACACATAACGGCAGCGACTGAATCAGTGATACTGGGTGATCTGTTGTAATCGATACCATTACACCTGCATTGGCAAGGATTCCTGCCGTCTTGAATGCCACGTTTTGCACTTCTATTTTGTTGCGTGAGGCAAGGTCCGGTCCCACGATTGCCGGAAATCCGGACTCGACAATCTCCTCTGCGATCAAATGCCCTTCACTGCAGTGGTCCAGCGTCATATTCAGATTAAATTCCCTGGCGATCCGGATTGCGGTAAAGATATCGTCAACACGATGCACATGCGCCTTGAGCGGAATTTCCCTGGCAAACACAGGACGCCATGCCTCATAGTGGAGATTATAGTCCCCATTGTCCTGCCCGCTCTTTTCCAGATACAGGCGCGCATTGATCAGCTCCTCCCGCAGCATTCCGGCAATTGCCATGCGTGTTACAGGGGATGTATTCATCCCGGCATAATTTACTTTGGGGTTTTCCCCAAAAGCGACCTTCATTGCGGAAGGAAATTTTAAGACCAGATCGTCAATCCGCCTCCCGCTTGTCTTCACTACAGCAAACTGGCCTCCGACAACGTTAGCGCTGCCGGGACCAATATTTGCAGAGGTAATGCCTGCTCTCACTGCGTCAGCAAAGGCGGCATCCATCGTATTAATCGCATCAATCGCGCGGAGCATCGGGGTGATGGGATGAACTGTCTCATTGCAGTCATCGCCCTCCTGTCCCTTCTTCTCCTCGGTGATACCCATATGACAGTGCGCCTCAATGAGCCCTGGCATTACCAGATGATGCTTCACATCTATTTTCATGCAGTCCGCAGATTGGGGAAGCTCGATATGCGGAGACACCTCGAGGATCTTCCCGTCTTTGATAAGTATGCTGCCCTCGAGAGTATCCGTACGGTACTGTTTGCAAATCGTATCACTCATACTGCGGATTGTCGCATTTTCCAATAAAAGCATTAATATAAAACCATGCCCTTCCTATTTATTCTGTCTCGCCAGAAGACCTGTGCAAAGGATCGACTGGCTCGCCGTCCTTGGTGAGCTTATAATAAATGTTTGTTCCTTCTTCCGTATAATAAATTGTTGGTTTTGCGATCTTTCCGACAATATCACCCGCGGAAACCCGATCGCCTGCCTGCACATTAATGTCGTCGAGCTGTCCATAGGTAAGCATATATCCGTTTCCAAGATCAAACCGAATCGTGTTTCCGGTCTGTGTGTCATAATACACATCTGACACGATGCCATCAGCTGCCGCAGTGATATCCTGCCCTTCGCTGGCTGCGACAACAAGTGCCGGATTGTAGCGATACTGCTGCATTGTAGAATGGTAAACCGCCTTATCCATGCTATAGTCGAGAAGTACATCCCCGATAATTGGAAGCGCAAGCGAATCATCCTCTGTAAAATTGAGCGGTGTCTCTGTTATAATCTCCTGCTCCTGACCCTGATCCTGGCCTTCCATAAATACTGCCGCCTTGTCTGTGCCGACCTTCGCAGTTTCCTGTACAGTGTTTTCAACCTGCCCAGAGTTTGCTTCTGTAAAGGCCGGATCGACATCCATGTCATTGTTGTCGCTCAGGTCATAGATATCCGGATCGACAAACCGATTGTCCCTCTGTGCCTGATTGTCTGACTGCACTTCCGCTTCTGCCTTTCCCGACACAAATCTGGTATCTGTCAGGCTGGGAGTCTCTTCCTGTGCTGTGATGTTTTCCTGTTCCAGTTTTGCAAAATCTATTCGATTTTCTTCACTTTTCCTGTCGCCCTGCGCAGACATATACACGCCCGCAAGAGTAAGTGCCGACAACACAAATACTGATGCTGCAATGATACTGATCTTTTCCTTCTGCAAGGCAGGACGCTTGTTATTACGTCTGTTCATCCTTTCCCTCCATTTCCGGCAAGCCCTTTGCCTAAGGAACCATCCATCCTGACAGCATGCACCGATGCAGGCCGCATAGCCATCTTCCCGTGAAGGTACCTTGCCTTCACACGAATCGTAGACAATTCCTTTACCATAGCATTGACTTGATAGGAGGTTTTTATTCATGGATTTATTCGTAAATCATGACGCGGATATCGCCATAGAAATGCTTTAATAACTCGTAAAAATTCATGCCCTCAACTGCCAGCTCATAGGCATAATTCAACGAAAAACCGCTTCCGCTTCCCGCCTCCTGAACCAGTAGATCAGACGACGTAGTGGTAAAAAAAGGAGCTGTCATTACCTTACCATCTCTTGTAATCACAGCTCCCTGCGTAGCGTCTACCGCCTTCTTTATTTCATTTAATTTAATACATCGGTTATCCGTTGACTTGTCTGACAATACTTTTCTGTTGAGCGCATCCGTCTGAACAATTTGATATAAATCAGATGCCGCAAACTGCATGTTATCATAGTCAAGAACCTCCGGACACATCTCGGATTCCCATGTATATATGATACAGCTGCGGCACACGATAGCAAGTGCCTTGAGATACTCTTGTTCCGGATCCCACACATCATCCGTACTGACAATGTAATCTTCTGAGATACTGAATACAGTGTCCTGCGGGATCACACAGTACATCAAAAGCCCGGTCAGTGTTTCAGGCTTATAATAAAACGTTCCGATATCTTCCCTGACAGAAATTTCAAAACGTTCATCAATGGCACTTGTGTCATCTTCCTTTTGTTCCCATGTTCGTTTATCTGGCTTGATCAAGATGCTCCCAATCAGTGGAATACAAACGATAAAGGCTATTATTTGCGCCAGCCTTTTCATAGACCATACACCTTTTCCACGAATACAATTGCTATATTTTATGCATTTTTTTGGATACTATACTTTTCATTCACCAATCCTGCAGTCAGTTTGTCAAACAGCACATTGCAAACAATGACCACTGTATTGTCAAATATCAGTGCGATCACAATGCACACAATAAAAGTTACGACTACACTTGCCGCAATACCGCCAAGACAGCCAAACCGAAGCGCTGTGATATGAAACTGTCCCTGCACCACGACAAAGAGCGCATACCAATGGATTAGTATGATCGAATAGCTGTACTTGGAACACAGCCGCAGCAGCGCATTGGATTTTCCTTTAAACTTATCCTGATAATTGACAAACAGGGAAAAAATTCCACACGACGTAATGAGGATTGTCGGCGTACTGCCATACACGTAATTCATCTGTGCCGAATCGATGCAGACCACAGCCACCATCACAATGTAGCACACAACCGCTGCAAGCATCATGATGTAATTTCTCCGCTTTGCACCCGCAAGACGGTTCTGCCTGGTCAGAATATAGCCCAGCAGAAATACACCCTCCCATCCTGCAAGGAAGGTTGGCGCGCCAAAGGTCATGCCAAACAATGGCAAATATGCTGTCAGTGCATTTAGTACCAGTATCACGACTGCCAGTGAAAAGAGAAGCCTGTCACTCATGTGCTGTACCATCACCCGAAAGAAGGGTGTCACAAGGTACAATGCTATAATTGTATAGATGAGCCACAAATGCGGTCCTACACTGGAGCCTCCAGTCACAATCCGCCTGAGCGCATTTCCGATATTCTGCGGCGGGAAAAAGTGCACTTCATGGTTGAAATCAAACAGTAATAAGGAATATGCGACCAAAGGAACGATCACTTTCGATGCTCTTTTTATATAGAAGGAGATGACGCGTTCTTCTCTATGTTTCCTGCTGCTTAAGAGCAGTGTCCCTGAGAGCATGACGTACAATAAATTGCAGCAGAGTCCGAGACTTAATCCACCGACGAGGGCCAGGCGCTTCCAGCCTGCATCGGCCTGATCTACCATCGGCGAACAGGAGTGCGCCAGTATGACCAGCACCGCCGCAAGCACGCGCAGCCAGTCCAGGTATACTTCATGGTCAGCGGATGGCTCTGCTCCCACAAAGAGAAATTTTGTGTAGGACTTCACTGTAAATCCACCCTGTTTCATCCGGACACGATGCGCCCAGAAAATAAGACTGAATCCTATGATAATTGCCGGAAAATACCATGTACAAACATCTATGGTATCTTGATCGACATATGCATCAGCCTTCATTGGCGCAGTACAGCTGTAAATCCCTGTAAGTTTAAAATCACCGTCAATGTCAAACCGGATTGTCTGGTATTGGTTTGCCGGAATTGGAAGCAGCAGAGACTGTTCTCCTGCTTTTAAAACACTCTTTACAGAATGCCTTTCCGAAAAAAGTTCCCCTGTTTCCGCATAAAATACCTGCACAGGAAGCGGTTCATTCCCAGTCCACGCCTCGTCAAACTGCAATTCGATTCCGCCGATATTCTGAGCGGCATATTCCGGGGTGAGTGTCAGCACAAACCGCGGGTCATCCTCGATAACGGTATAACTTTTGGCGGCTCCGCCGCCTGCCGAAACAATATTGTATCCAACTACTTCCATATCGGAATATGACAGTTCTGTCACATCTCCCTGCATTTCATAATGATACGCCAGGTTTCTGTAAAATATCACTCCACATGCTGTGAGCATCAGCAGAATCAATATCACAATAGACCATTTGAACTGTTGTCTCATCCTTTTCATTCCTTTACCATAATATCCATTGCCTGTTTCTCGTTGATGAGTGTGATCTCCTTGTGCACTCCGCCAAATTCCCCATCAAGCGTCCATGCAACCTCCTTCTCGGACTCTATCGTCAGTTTTTCTGCCTTGAAGCTGTACATAAACGCGGTATCAATATTTTGAATTGCAAGTGCAGCCAATATTGAGTTGAGTTCCATCGGATTTTTGGGCATCTTGATGAGCGTCACCTCAAACAGGCCATCATCTAACGCAATCTTTCCTTTAAAAACATTTCCTGCAATGCTCTTAAAGCCTCCTACAGAGTAGGAGTTTGTAACCATTCCATAGATAAAATCATCTTCGATTACCTGTATTTCTCCATTTTCCGATGTACTTGTCACCTTCAGATGATATGATTTGATATTCTGCAGGTGCTTGACACCCTCCAAAATGTAGGCCATATGCCCCAACATATTTTTCATTTCCTGGCGCGTGCCATAAGAAACCTCCGTAAAAAGTCCAAATGCCGCGATATACACAAAGACATCCTCGTTAAACCGCCCCACATCACAGGAGAATACTGTGCCCTTTACCACCACTTCCGCAGCCTTCTTCATGGTAGAAGGAATCTTTAAGCTGTTGGCAAAATCGTTGGTACTTCCTGCGGGAATATAGCCGATTGTTGTCTTAAATCCAGACTGCATCATCCCGGTCACAATCTCATCAAGCGTACCATCTCCACCACTGCACACGATCAGTTCATAGCTTTTCCTGCGTTCACGCATGACACGGCTCGCGTCTCCCCGCCCTTGTGTGGGGTAGACCGTCACCTCGTATCCGTCCTTTACCAAAATGTCCACAATCTCCAGCAGAT
This sequence comes from uncultured Lachnospiraceae bacterium, assembly GCA_947178145.1. Lineage (GTDB taxonomy): Bacteria > Bacillota > Clostridia > Lachnospirales > Lachnospiraceae > COE1. The sequence continues at coordinate 15,479 of CAMWXE010000024.1, forward strand.
GATTCTTGATTTGTCCTTTTCCGGAATGTGGATTGAATACAAACAATGCTTTTTTCATAGAATACCTCCTTATCCGCCACACCTTTTACGATTCTCTGAGCTTTTCTGCCAGCTCGCTCAGCTTCCTTAGTCTGTGGTTCACCCCAGATTTGCCAACGGTGGGCGTCAGATATTCTCCTAACTCTTTCAAAGTGGCATCCGGATGTTCAAGCCGAAGCACTGCCATCTGTCTCAAATTGTCGTCCAGATTGTCAAAACCATAATGGTCCCTGATATATTGGATATCGTCTATCTGCTTTGCCGCCGCGTTAACCGTCTTTGTAATGTTTGCTGTCTCACAGTTAACCCTGCGATTAATCGAATTGCGCATATCCTTTAATATCCGCAGATTCTCAAGATTCATCAGCGCAATATGTGCACCGATGACATTCAGCAGCTCCACAATCTCCTCACTTTCCTTGATATACACAACCTGATATTTTTTGCGCGTCACAATTTTCGCATGAATCTCATAAAACGCCAACGTATCCACCAGTTGTGCAGCCAACTGCGCATCACTGCACACAAATTCCAAATGATACCCCTTCTGTGGGTTGCTCATCGATCCGGTACTCAGAAAAGCGCCTCTCAAAAAAGAACGCTTACAGCATAAGCTCTTGATCACAAGTGGATTTACCAGCTTGTCACCCTCTTTGTATTTGATAATCTGCAGGATCCTTTTTATGACACTGCTGTTCTTTTTATCCAGAAATAATGTATTTTGATCCTGCAAAATCAGATCCCTTTTTGGTATGAGCGACAGTTTCTCAAGAAGCATAAGGCATCTTGTCGTCACATAGGGAGCATCCGGCTGAAGCAAAATGCTTTTCCCATCAGAACTATCTGTTCTGACTGCGCCTGAACAGATCAGGATTGCGGCAAGTTCTGCTATCTGGCAGTGCCTCGCGTCATTTTCAATTCTTACAAGCTCTTCTTTTACCCCTCCTGAAAAAGACATAGCACACCTCATTTCGCCTGTCACTTCGTGTCTCTATGGCGGAGCGTGAGCCCATAATCGCCCTGGTCCTTCAATCGCTTATAGAGCTCTCCGGCAAGCGTCACACTCCTGTGCTGCCCGCCTGTGCATCCGATTGCAATGACAAGCTGATATTTTCCTTCATTAATATAATGCGGAATCAGAAAATTGACCATGTCTGTCAGCTTGTCCACAAACTCATGGGCCTCCGGAAAGCCCATGACATAATCCTGTACTTCCCGGTCAAGCCCGGTCTTCTGCTTTAACTCGTCAATGTAAAACGGATTGGGCAGAAATCGCACGTCAAACACCAGATCCGCATCCTGCGGAATTCCATTCTTAAAGCCAAACGACAGGACATTGACCATCAGACTGTTGTATGCCTGATTGCTGACAAAAATGCGATCGAGCTCCGCCTTCAGCTCTCTTGTCAGCAGATTTGTCGTGTCAATTACATAGTCCGCTGCCTGTTTGATGCTTGCAAGCAGCGCCCGTTCCCTGGTGATACCGCTCATCAAATCACCATCGACTGACAGAGGATGCACGCGTCTCGACTCCTTGTATCGCTTGAGCAATACGCTGTCTGCTGCCTCAAGAAACAGAATCTCAAAGGTATAGGTCTCACGCAGGCGTGCCACAAGCTGATTGACATCCTCAAAGGATTGATCCGCCCTGACATCAAGTCCCAATGCCACCTTTAAAATCCCGTTATCCGGCATTGCCAGCAGCTCCATAAATTTCTCAATGAGCGGCACTGGCATATTGTCTGCACAATAATATCCCGCATCCTCAAGCATTTTCATGGCGGTTGATTTCCCGCCGCCGCTCATACCAGTAACAATCACAAATCTCATCCGATCATCCTTTCTCTTATCCCAGGTCATCCTGCGGAAATGATGCGTCAAATCCCAGCAAAATGACTTCCGGCTCAATCGTAACCTGCGAGGAAGCTTTCACCCGCTTTTGCACTTCCCGAATCAGCGCGTAAATATCTGCCGCGGTAGCATTTCCCTTGTTTATGACAAAGCCGCAGTGTTTTTCGGAAACCTGCGCCCCTCCGATCGAAAATCCTCTCAGTCCCGCATCCTCTATCAATTTCGCCGCAAAATATCCTGCAGGTCTCTTGAAGGTAGAACCTGCACTCGGGTATTCCAATGGCTGCTTACTGCGTCTCCTTGCCGCAAGGTCTTCCATCCTTGCCCTGATCTCCTGCTGACTGCCCGATGCAAGCGCAATTGTCACATTCAGCACGATCAGCGATTCTTCTTTTAAAATGCTGTGCCGGTAGGAAAAGTGCATCTCCTCCGCACTCTTTTCAACCGTTGTTCCGTCAGGTGCCATCAACCGCACGCTCTTTACGACCTGGCGCATCTCTCCATCATATGCCCCCGCATTCATTACGATCGCACCACCTAAGCTGCCAGGAATCCCCGCGGCAAACTCAAATCCAGTCAGTCCGTACTCATATGCTTTGTGCGCGATTGCCGCAAGCGCAGCCCCCGCCTCACAGACAAGTGTTGTGCCATTCTCCGCAATATGAATGTCCCCATACTCTCTTGTCAAATGGAGCACCACACCTCTGATTCCCCTGTCACTGACAAGTACATTGCTGCCTTTTCCCAGAAGATAAAAATCTTCGTTCAGTTTAGAAAACCCTTCTGACCGCAGCACTGCGAGCACATTTTCAAGATCTGCAGAAGTCTTTATTTCCACAAAGATGTCAGCTTCACCACCCACGCGGAAGGTGGTGTGAGCTGACATCTTTTCATTTACAAGTATTTGCTCCGGCTGTACTACACCGGACAGTCTTTGGCAGAGTTTTTGTTTTGCATCCTCATGAAACGCTTTCAAACGATTACCTCTTTATATCAATATTTTTATTCCAATACAAGCTTTGCAGCACCGTAGATACCAGCATCATTTTCGAGCGTTGCAAGCTTAAACTGTGCATCCGCCGCACCGTGGAATACATATTTTGTGTAATATTTAGAAACATATTCACACAAAATCTCACCTGCTTTAGATACGCCGCCGCCAAGAACAAATACCTCCGGATTGACAACGCCTGCGATTGCCGCAAATCCCTTCCCGAGATAGTCGCCAAACTGCTCTGCCACCTCACATGCAAGCGCATCGCCCGCTTTGACAGCATCAAATACGGCCTTGGCACTGAGTCGCCCTTTTGCCTTTGCTGCTCTGAGCACACTGTCCTGCGTCGTTGCTGCCAGCTTTTGCTCTGCCAGCCGCACCACTCCTGTCGCGGAAGCGTATTGTTCCAGACAGCCGTGATTGCCGCAGCCGCATGCCTCCGGCTCATTGTCCTCGATATGAATGTGGCCAATCTCTCCACCAGCCCCTGTCGCGCCTGTTACCATCTTACCGTTGACAATGATACCGCCGCCCACACCCGTGCCAAGTGTGGCGAGTACCATGTTCGTGCAGCCCTTACCGCCGCCGCACCACATTTCGCCGAGTGCTGCTACGTTTGCATCATTCCCCGCCTTCACGGGCATATTCAGCAGCCCGCCAAGCGTTTCGTTGATATTGATCACATCCCAGCCGAGATTGACCGCCCTGTGCACAACGCCGTTCTCATCCACAGGCCCCGGGACACCGATCCCCACGCCGATTACGTCTTCTGCCGCAATCTTTTTCTCTGCTGTCTTATTCAAAATAGCCTCAGCGATATCTGGAAGGATTTTGCTCCCGTTCTCGTCTTTTCTGGTTGGTATCTCCCACTTTTCCAGCACAGTCCCCGCCGGGTCAAACAGGCCGATCTTTACTGTCGTACCACCCAGGTCCACACCAAAACAATATTTGCTCATACGATTTTCTCCTTTATGCTTCATCATCTTCACGCGGTTTTGACAGCGAATTCTGCACGCGCTGGTACAGCTCCTGCGCGGCATTGTATCCCATCTTCTTCTGACGATAGTTGACTGCTGCCGACTCGCAGATGATCGCAAGGTTTCTTCCTGGCCGAATCGGAATATTGTGACACACAATCTTATTACCAAGATATTCTGTATAGTTTTCTTCCAGACCTAATCTGTCATATTTTTTCTCTTTGTCCCAATCTTCCAGGCGAATGACAAGGTTGATATTGGTGGTGTCCATAACGCTCTGCACACCATATAACGTCTTCACATCAATGATTCCAATACCGCGCAGCTCGATAAAATGGCGTGTAATGTCAGGTGCCGAGCCAATAAGCGTATCGTCGCTCACCTTCCGGATCTCCACGACATCGTCTGACACCAGACGATGTCCACGCTTGATCAATTCGAGAGCGGCCTCACTCTTGCCAATCCCACTCTCTCCCGTGATCAACACGCCCTCACCGTAAACATCCACGAGTACGCCATGGACAGAAATACAGGGCGCGAGCTTGACATTCAACCATCTGATAATCTCTGCCTCAAATGCAGAAGTTGTCTTCTCTGTGACCAGCAGAGGTACATTATTTTTGATTGCAATCTCCATAAACATCTCATCGGGATGCAATCCCCGGCAAAAAATGATGCAGGGTGTTTTCTCTGATATTACCCTTGGATAAACTTCGTTCTTTGTATCCTCAGGGAGATTTTTCATATACGAAAACTCCACAAACCCGATAATCTGGGGTCTCGTTTCCTCAAAATGCTCAAAATATCCGGCCAGCTGCAGCGCTGGTCTGTTAATATCCGGCTGATGGATTTTGATATTCTCCACATCAATCTCTGGTGTAAGATTTTTGAGCTTAAACTTTTCAATTACTCGTTCAATGCTAACACTTGCCATTTTCCTTTTTCTCCATCCCTTAAGAAACCTTTCGTTCCTTATTTATATACTAACGCATATGCGGTAGTCGGTTTATCCGTTCTGAATGTTATGGTCTCTGCCGCTGTGTCGAGATCATCGTAGATATAAACTGCTCCTGTACCGATTGCCAACAAGCGGAAGCTTCTCAACGCACTGCGGTATTCTGCCGGGATCGTAAGGATATATTCCATCTCCGCATTTGACTGATAAACTGGGTTTTCCCCTTTCGCCACACTGACATTAAAGGTGGTGGCAAACGTGTAATCGCCGATAAATGCAGCAAATGCCTCATAACAGGCTGGTCCCGGATACAATCTCTGTGCGGACACTTTCAGCGAAGAGTCCGGCGTATTGGGTGAAAGACGCAGAATGTTTGTCGCCTGATTTCCATTCCCGTTGTCAGCGACACTGTTCCATGGTGCTTTCTCGTCATCTGCGCGATATACATTACAGATGGTCGGGTTGGTACTATTCTGAAATGCTGCCGCTTTTCTGGCATTGTCCAGGATATAGCATGCCCCCATTGAATTGGCCTGTGCAAATGCCTGAATGCTGTCGAGGCTTGTGTATGGGATTGTGCCATACATGCGTGTCTGCACATCCGCATCGTAAACCCGAAAAATGGGACAATAGGAAATCCCCTCAAAAGCATTCTTATTGTCAATAAAGGTGCTTGTGGAGATTGTAACATGCTTAATGTTTGAACATTTATAAAAAGAATAGGCACCGATCGAAGTGATCGAATCGGCAATCTGCAAATGCGTCGCAGAGGATGTATGCCACGGTCTCTCATACAATTTCCAGTAATCTGCATCTGGAAGCGCCCCTTTTCCTTCTATCCGTATGATGTCATCTGCGATCCTGACCTTGATGTCTGTTCCCTGCAGACTGTGCCAGCCATTCCCCAGACTGACCCAGGTATTGCCCTCTGCGTTTGCTGTAAACGGCGGCATAACAAAAAAGGCCATAACTGCTGCCAGCAAAATTGCCAATCCTCTTTTACATCTCATTTTCATATGCATCCTCCTCCATAAACTGCATTTCCATTATCAGTAATACCATTTTCATTATAACATACTATGACCGGAGTTTCCACAAGACTTTGCATAAATTTTTGATGTCCAGGAAATGGCTTAGGTTCACGCATCCCTCAAAACTGAGGCAGTCCTGGTCATCTCAGCACCGGGCGGTTTTTGAGATTTATTTTTGAGACACCGCAGTACGGCTTTCTGCTGAACGCTTCTTTTGCTTCTGGTGTGATTCCGCCTGTCCGAAGCTCTTTTTCTGTAACTTTCCGATACTCTGACATTTCTTTCTCAATGTATGTGTTGACAATTCGCGCCGCCTCTTTTTCTTTCATCATATCCATATCTTTTTTCCCCTTTGACACATTATCTGTTTCCCTGTTTTGTGTGGATTTTCTTCGCCGATTTGGTAACGATTCCATCCGATATATTTATAACACAGCCCTCTTCTTTTTTCAATACATTTTGTGCAAATCTGACAATATGTTACGATTTATGTCCAAACGATATTTGTTCCGTTTTCGTGTATTGCACGGAGAACATTCTGCGCACGCATCACAATCCTTTTTCCTTAAAATACTAGATTGCCCTAAAGTTTCCAGCGCATTATGACGATATAAATTTAAAACCAGTATTGCTGTGTCTGCACGCAGCTGGATTGATACCATGGAGGGAATTATTTATTTTATTTTAGAAAGGGAAGGGATACCATATGAGTTTATCAGGAATCGGTAATCATAATGCAACTGATCTGTATGCACTTGAGGCAGAAAAGAAGGAGAGCACAGCCTCCAAAAATGACACTGCCAATACAGAATCATCCAAAACAGAGACATCCACAAGTACCAATAAGAACGAGAACAGCGCTGCTGTTTATGACAAGTCAAATTTGTCCGAAGATGACCGAAAGGCGATTGTAGCGCAGCTTAAGGCTGACCAGGAGAAGCGCCAGTCACAGCTGACCGATCTTGTACACAATATGCTTTCTACACAGACCAACACGTTTGGCCAGGCAAACAATATCTGGCAGTTCCTCTCAAAGGGAAATTACACTGTCGATGCCGCGACTCAGAAAAAAGCACAGGAGGCAATCTCAGAGGATGGATATTGGGGTGTAAAGCAGACATCTGACCGCATTGTGTCATTTGCAACTGCACTTGCGGGGAATGATTCCAAGCAGCTGGAAAAAATGCGCGATGCATTTCTAAAAGGATACAAGCAGGCTGAGAAGACCTGGGGTGGAAAACTCCCTGATATTTCACAGAAAACATACGATGCTGTCCTGGAAAAGTTTGATAAGTTAATGAATGCAAAGACAGAAGACAATGCGCCGGAAAAGGATACTGTCACCACGACTGAGGATGGCACTGTTGTCGCAAAATAAATTGTTTTTGAGTAACTATAAAATAGGTCAGCTTACGCTGACCTATTTTACGATTAAAATTTTATCACCTGCCTTGATTTCATCTTCCGTTAAATGATTCATTTCCTTAATTCGTCCTACGCTTACATAATACTTCTTGCCAATCTGCCAAAGCGAATCGCCCGGCTTCACATAATAGATTGCAAATCCCGGAAGTTTCTCCAAAACGTCTGCATTGATCGATTCAATTTTCAGTTCTGTTAAGATGTCCTCACTTTTGGTATTGTATATCAGTATTTTGATGTTGATACTTCCCCGCCACTCGAGCTGTGAACTGTCCTTGATACTCACTGCCTGCTGCGGGATCCAGACCGACAGCGAATATTGTTCGAGCTGCTCTTCGTCCACATCCGGAATATCCCTGGCTATCTCAAATGGAACAATACTTCTTACCGGGCAAAGGCCGCCACCGTTTTCGTTGGAGGCATAGAGCACCTGAAGTTCAATCTCGCCACTCAGCTTTAACTGACCATCCCTTATTGTCGTCTCCGCAAGCTTTGCCCTGGCATCGCTGTGGCATACTTGCAGGATTTTGGGATCCGCATCTTCCAGCTTAATGCTCCGGGTAAGTTTTTCCTCAATATTCAGTTCCGTGCACAGATCCCGAAACTGTCTGCTGTCAATTCCGGCCTGCACTTCACAGCTCACACCATACACATCTGCTACTATAGACGTGCTCTCTTTCTCATACAATTTAATCTCCAGCTCGACAGTTGTCTCGACACTGATCACACGAAGTTCACCGTCAGAGTCCTCTCTGATTGTGATTTCCTCGTGTCCAATCTCATATGACACGTCTGCAATCATGCCTTCTCTGCTGTTTTGACACTCCACATTTCCGTTGAATGGTATCACAGTCTCATACCAGTTCGTCCGGTCTGACGTGTCTTCTCTATAGACAATAAATACACTGAGCTCACCTGTGATTCCCAATTTTTCATCCATCGGGCGGAAATTGATACTGCTGATTACTGCATTTTTCCACAGCGCTGCTCCAATGTCCGGCATCCCCGCCGGCAAACGCGTCTCCTCATGAATGCGCAGCAAATCTCTCTTCTTCACGATGGTCTCCAGAAACTCCAAACTCTTTTTGCGGTACTCGAGCTTTTGGTCTGCATCTCCTGTGTTGTCAAGCTCCACACACAATTCCTCCGCGATACTTTCCTCCACTCTTGGCTCGAGCGTAATCACCGACTGAATGCTGAGTTTTCTTGAATTGATAATGTGTATTCTCATATCATCAAGATTTGTTTTGCAGATAACCCGGTCTGTTCCCTCAAGCTTGTCGAGATAGATCTCTTCCATAAAAGGAATCTCTCCATCCATGCCCGCAAGCGTTTTATCCCCTTTGTTGTTAGACAAAGCGTTATCATTCGGTAAAGTGTTATCATTGGATAACATGCTCTCTGTCTGATACAGAATCTGATAACACAGTTTCCCTTTTACCCAGATCTTGTTCATTCCCGTCTTGATTTCATCAACCTTGATTGTTCCACAGTCGTAGATTATCTTCGCTACATCCGGCTTTGCATCGGACACATTGATGTCCGTCTCCAGCGGTATCTGCAAAAACGCTTTCGACTTTATCCGCTCTGTATGGATATTCTTCTTTAACAGCTCCATATTAAAAGACCTCCCCGGCATACATTGAACTATCCTTTAATAGTTAAATGTATGCCAGGGAAGTCCTGGTTATGACTACCGTTCCTTACTTTCGATAAATATATGCGATATCCAAATGATTCCGTCTTTCCCCAAAAACTGACACATTTTTATATTTTTCGACATATATTATAAACAAACCCAACCAGAAATTCAATTTCACAAAACGCCAAATGGGAATTTTCCCATAAAGAAGGAGTACCATGTCTAAAGAAACGGAATGGAACAAACAATTTAACATCGGAATTGATTCCATTGACAATGCACACCGGAAGCTCTTTTCAATCGTACGCAGGCTCGTCCATCTGAGCAGGGACGAAAATAACGGACAGTGGGCATGTGCCGAGGGTATCAAGTACTTTAAGAACTATGCCATAGAACACTTTACCGATGAGGAAGCCCATATGCAGTCAATGGGTTACAAAGGTTATGAGATACACAAGCGTCTGCATGACGACATGCGATATAAAACACTCACGGCACTGGAAAAAGAACTTACAGAATCGAACTATTCACAAGAGTCTATCCAGCATTTCCTTGGCATCTGCCTTGGATGGCTTACCGCTCACATTCTGATTGAAGACCGCGCTATTACAGGTAAAATTTCAAACAGATGGAAGACAGACCACGCCGGCGCTGATCAGGATGCGCTGGAAAACGCCCTGATTGCCACCATACAGGAAATTTTCAGACTTCCGACAGAAATTGTGAGTGAGCATTACAGCGGAGAAGACTTTGGAACCAGTCTGATAATCCGATTGACCTATCGCTCTGCGCTCAAAAAAAGGGTACAGATATTCATGGTCCTGGAAAACAGCCTGGTGTTGAGAGCCGTCAGCGCTATGCTGGATATGCCGCTGACAAAAATGGATAAGCTGGTAATGAATGCCGGCAAAGAACTCTCTCTGCGGATTGTGGAACAGCTTGGCATCCATTGCCGCCTGTCCTCCCAATATCAGTTGGAGAGCAGCCATATAATCGCAGTAGAACAATTTCGAAAAATGTTTTATATGGCGGTATTCGATTACAGTTTACTGCTTAATACCGGACACGGTTATTTTGCCTTTTGTGTAAAATTGGAATAACCCACCTGAGCTTTTTCCTATTCGTTTCAGGGCCGATGCGCTATGCATCGGCCCTGAAATCTGATTTATTCTACCGTATCTAAGAGAAAATCACTATAAATACCACCTAGCTCACGCAGCCCCTTTGCAATCAGTCCCGCATAGAGCACCGCACCCTCGTATCGCAAGTGTGTGTTATCTGTTTTGCCATCTGGATAATTCTTGTAGAGATTTGCGTCAAAATACATGTACCACTTACGGCTGCCCGGCTCTCCTGCCTTTTTCAGTTCACACCGGCTCATGCTGTACAAATCCACCAATGGCACCTGATTCTTCTCCGCAGTCTGTTTCATAGCCGCCACATAGTCAGAGTGCGCACCCATTCCAAGGTGCTTCGCATCCACAAAGCATCTGCGTTCCAGCGGAGTGATCAACACCGGGTTCGCGTGGTGTTTTCTTGCCACATTGATATAGATCTCGAGATTTTCCATAAAAGTGGAAAATGGCTCCGTATAGCGCGCTGGATCCTCGCTCTTTTCATCATTATGCCCGAATTGTATGAACAGGAAATCTCCCTCTCCGATCTGCTCATCGATGATGTCAAGCCGCCCCTCGTCCATAAAACTTTTCGTGCTTCTGCCGTTTTTCGCATGGTTAGAGACGGTCACGCCTTCTTTGGTATACAGTGAAAAAACCTGTCCAATCCCTGTCTGAGGATATGTCGTGATGTCATTCGTCTGTACCGTTGAGTCCGCTGCCCAAAAAATTCTGGTTGTACTACTTTTCATAGTATATCCTCCCTTTTTCCTCTTTTTTCCAAAAAAGGGAAACCGAAGTTTCCCTTTCCTTTCTATTCTTTAACAGCTCCAATATTGACACCCTTTACAAAATACTTCTGCAGGAATGGATACAGAATCATAAACGGGAGAATTGCTGCGATGATGCCGGCATTATACAGAGTCGTCTGCGAAATCGGATAAGCCGTCGGCGGCGTGTCGCCATCCATGATCATGACACGGAGCTTATACTGGAAGTTTACCTGATCCGGAGAGTTTATGTAAATCTGAACTGTTGAGTAATCATTCCACACTGACACAGCAAACATCAAACCGATAGAAGCCAGAGCCGCCTTGGAGAGCGGAAGCACAATCTTGACGAAAATTCCCATAGGAGTACAGCCGTCTATTCTAGCCGCCTCAAACAAGCTCGCAGGAATCCCTTCAAAGAAGTTTCGCATCAATACGATGTTGGATACGTTGATACCATGCTTGATGACCAGAATCCACATGCTGTTGAGCAATCCCAACCGTCTCATTACCAAATATTCCGGAATCATACCACCGGAGAAAATCATGGTAAATAACAGAAAGTATGCCAACAAATTACGCCCTGGCATATCAAACTGAATCAACACATAACCACCCAATGTACTGAGCACCAGTCCAAGCAAGGCACCGGCAACCGTCGTCACAAAAGAGTTCATAAGAGGTCTCAAAAGTCCCCGCTCTCCTAAAATAACGCGATAGCCATCCAGCGTAAAATCATTTGGCCACAGTCTAAACTGATACACACCAACAGCATTGAAAGAATCCACTAACACCTTCCACATGGGTATCAATATGATCAGCGCCAGAATGACGAAAACGACATAATTTACAATAGAAAAGACTGTAATTTTTTTCTTAGGCTTTTGATAAGCCACTTTTGCTTCAGCCATACACGCACCTCCTATACAATACCGCGGCCGCGAACTTTGTTGCTGGCCTTGTTACAGATCAATACCAAAATACAGCCGACGATCGAACGGAATAAGCCCACTGCCGTGGAATAACCATAGTCTGGTCTCGCAACCATAAAGGTCTGACGGTAGATATAGGTACCGATAACATCAGATACATCGTATACAGCACTGTTGTACAATACGAATACAGACTCGAACAGGTTCATAACTTTTGCCAAATTCAGAATCAATACAGTAATAATCGTGTTGGCCAGAGCTGGCAGAGTCACAAAACGAATCTTCTGGAGGCGTGTTGCACCATCGATATCAGCAGCCTCATAGAGCTCAGGACTGATGCCGGAGAGTGTCGCAAGGAAAATGATCGTTCCCCATCCAGTGTCTTTCCAAATATTGATCAGATAGAAGATCGGACGCCACATCTTTGAGTCTGCCAGGAAATAAATACTGCTGTCATTCGGTCCCAGGATACCTAAATCCCGCAGCATACCGTTGATCATACCAGTGCTGGAAGGCGACAGAATCAAAGTAAAGATGGAGGCCACCACCGCCCATGACATAAAGTGGGGCAGATAGATAATGGTCTGAAGTGTCTTCTTCACGAAGAGATTGCCCATTTCATTTAAGAATACAGATACAATTACGGATGCAAAAGTTGTCAGGAACAACTTCACAATACTCAGTACCAGTGTATTGCCAAATGCAGACCAAAACGCAGACGTGCTGAACATTCTCTCAAAGTGTGAAAGTCCTGTCCACGAAGGGGTTCCCCCTGCCTTGTACTCCATGAACGCATACCGGATACCCAGCATGGGCCAGTAATTCAAAATCAGCACAAAGATAAATACAGGCAAAAACATGATATAATGACCACGGTTATTCCATATACGAAGCCCCATGGGTTTCTGTCGGATTTGTATACCGCTGGCGGTCGTGGTTGTATTTTTATTGCTCATACCGTCTTTTCCTTTCTTACGAAATGCTTGTTAACAGATACTTGTTTTAGGCTAAAAAACTCCCTGTTCTGCCGGGGCTGCCCCACAGGCAGGACAGGGAGTATGCCATTTTAATACTTAATAATATTAAGTCATGTGTACGCGCTGCTTATTCTTCGCTGTTCAGCTCTTCCAGAATCTGGTCAACCAGGCTGCCAACATCTGAAACATATTTCTGCATTGCTGCATCCACATCGCCGCCGTTTACAACAACTTCTGCAATAACGACATCACGTGCATCGATGATCTCAGCAGATCTCTCACTATATGTATCAGAAGCGGGAGCTGACGGTGCATCTACACAGTTGTCCGTAAAGAACTTGTTGCTGATGTCCTGCAGATCTGTGCTGCTGACAAATCCGTTGGTCAATGGTGAGATACACAATGCCGGATCTAAGTGATTCTTAACTGCAAGGATGTTCGGATCCTCAAGACCTGGCCGCATATGGAACTCGCCATCCTGATAAGAATAATCTTTTCTCTTGTCCGGGTCGTCTGGATACAGCGAAAACTCCTCAGCTTCTGTCGACCAAGCGATGCCTTCCGGACCATATGTCCACAAAGTCTGAACCTTGTCACCGTCAAGCATCGTATCAAGGATAGCAGTGAAGATTGCCTGCTCACGGGAGTCATCTCCATCACCGTCATCAAGGATAACCCACACAGGTGCCTCTCTGTTCAGATAACCGCCGAATGTATTGGTAATCTCGGCAATTGGAGCCAGCTCATATACTTCGTTATCCACACCGTTCTTTTCAAGGTTGTTTGCCAGGTTCTGATACCAGGTACCTGCCCAATAAGTGAATACACCTGCAGAACCAGACTGCTCTGCACCAAACCATTTCTCGCGCGCATCTTTTGTTCCTGCCGTAAAGCTGTCAGGGTCAATCACGCCTTCCTTATATGCTTTCTGGAGTCTCAGAAGCGCTTCCTTTGCCTCATCTGTCTGGAATCCATCGTACCATACACCATCGTCGCCCTGAAGAATACTTGGATATGCGCCCTGCCAGAATTCAGCCACATAGTTGATCCACGGAGCTTCGTTTCCGATCAAGCCGGCAGAGATAAATCCATAGGTATCTCCGTCTACACCGTTTCCATCCGGATCTTCTGTGGAGAACCTTACCAGCATATTGTAGAAGTCATCGTATGTCTTGATGTCATCGCCGTTGATGCCAAGATTGTCTAACCAGGCCTGCTTAATATATGTAACACAGCCATTGCCATAAGTCGGCGCAAATCCATACAGATGTCCCTGGGAATCTTTTAAGTTCTCATTGATACCCGGCAGCTGCAGACGGCTCTGGAACTCCGCATTCGCGTATGCGTCAGCCATATCCCACAGCAGACCAGTTTTCTCGTACTGCTTGAGCATATCCGCGCTCATAATCATAACGTCAGGAATCTGCCCACTTACAAACATACGGCCTACATAACCAGCATAGTCAGAATGGCTGGCAACTTCAAAGTCAATGTTAATCTCATGCCCAATCGCCTCGCCAACTGCAGCTTCCAGCTGCGGAATAAATGCATCTCTGGTAGTCTGCTGCGCTTCTGTCTCCTGCTTAACAGAGTTCACCGTTCCATTAACCATGATCTTGACATCCGTCAACACATAATCGGATGATGCAGAACCACTGTCTCCAGATGATTCTGTGTTTCCACTGCTGCCAGATGAAGCCGTGCTTGAATTGTTATCTGATGACGCAGATGTAGAACCGTTGGATGCATCATTATTGCCACCGCACGCCGCCAATGAAACAACCATTGTCGATGCTAACAGTAAAGATAATGCTTTCTTTTTCATTTTTCTTCCTCCCTAAATTAATAAATTTTTAAGAAATGTTTGCCGACAAAACGGCCTCATTTCCTCTAGTTCGCATTATAGCATTGCACACTTTGCCAACGCAAGTTACAATTTTTGACTAACGTGCATATTTTGAACCCCCGTCAGAAAGATTCCTTTATTTTCGCGCTTTGTGTAAGCACTTACACTGTTGTATTTTTTTTAAATTGCTGATAAAATATAAATAAATAAAAATAAAATTTAGATAAAAAATACTGCCTTAGGAGTAAACAGCGTGAAAATAAATGATAAAAATATACAAATTGACATAAAATCTTCCAAAAAACATACAACTTTTACATACGACAAACAGGCGTTAATGCTTAAGATGGTAACCTCTTACAGTGTTTTTCTTTTCATTATATTGCTGCTGTCTGTACACCTGTATGTCACCAATACGAAGGATGCGCGCGTCCAGTACGAGTGGCATGTAAGAGCAACTCTCATGAGTAATGTAGAGCTCTTTGAGAAAGACCTGGATATCATGAACGCATACTGTCGTCAGCTTTTGCAGGACGGGCGGTTTCGCACGCTCGCCAAAAGCACAGAAATCAACAATCAGCTCATTGTCCTGGGAAACTCTGTCGCATCGGACCTGGCAACCGACGTCTATCCGCATGCCCTTCTGCCGCTGTCAGAGACCTACTGCTACTTTCCAGGCTCTGACTATATCTTGAATTCCAGCAATTTTGTGGCGCAGGACAGATTCTATCAGCGCATAAAGGGCTACTCAGAGGATGTACATGAAAAATTTTTGGAAATGCTTACAACTCCTGAAAATTATTATCATTTTATACCAATGAATGACTTTCTTCCGCGCAGCGGCAAAAAGTATTTTATGTACATAATTGATATGAACGATCTTTCCTACCTGAGTATCAATGCAGTTACTTGTTTTATCCTTGAGGAAGAAAAGCTCTCCTCCTTATTTGAGTGCCTAAATACAGAGATTCCCTACCGATATCTGTCCGTTCGCACTACGCACACCGACAATGTACTGTCACTTTTCACCGCTGAAAGCGAACAATGCAACAATCTAATCACAGACGGACAGCTCCGCCAGGTAGAAGACTTTCTGCAGGCAAACGGGATGGCTCTGGGAATCCACACCTCTGCAAACACTGATTTTACCTATTATTACAGTCATCCCTCCTATGAGTCCACCACAAATAATGCACCCCCTCAAATATTGTACGCTGCATTATTTGTTGCCGCATTAATTGGTGGTTTCATCTTTATCTTCATGCTCTCCGCACGAAATATACGCCCCATTATTGAGCTCGACCAGCAGCTGCAGGTAACCGAGCAGGAAAAGAGTGATCTGCAGGAGGAGAAAAGCCATCTGCAGGAGGTCATGGACAATCAGCGCCCTATTATTTTCAACTCCTATGTAAGACAATTTCTGCGCGGAATGATTGTCTCGCCAGAGGAGGCCTCCTACGCCAGGGAATTTCTTGGTCTGACAGATGAAAACCTGATTTATAATGGCGTGTATGTTGTCGCCTACAACAGTGCCAGCGAATACCAAATGTCCGCAGAAGAATTCCTGACACATGAGGAATGCAACAAAATCCTGTTGGACTCCCTGAAGCAGTATCTTGGCGAGCCGCTCTACTGCTTCAGCCCCTCTGACCGGATCTATGCACTGATTGTGGTGGGAAAGCCTGGCGACGAAAAAGATCTTATCCTGAAAACCGACGAAGCGATTGTAAGACTGCATGATTATCTGCTGGATATGTATGGCATCTGGCTCTTTGCCGGCATCGGCAAAAATACCGATGATATTTTAAATGTATGGGAATCCTACCAGCAGGCGATGGAAGCCGTCAATTATACCAGCAAAAACTATATCTTCTTCCCATATGAATTTATCAAAAAGGACTCCAGTGCATTTTATTATCCAACGGAGCTTTCGACAAAGCTGATACACTTTATCACAACAGGCAACACCTCACAGGTGATGGAGCTCTTTAACCTCCTGCATCAGGAGAACATCGAGGAGCGCTCCCTTCCGATTACAATGGTACAATTTTTGTTGTCCGATATCAGAAACACTTTACTGAAAGCGCGTTTTGCGCTCCCGCAGAACACGCCGCCAGATGTGATGAAAAGCCTAGATGAGACTTTCAACCAGCATGTCTCTTTTAAGCTCTGTGAGGATATTGCGCTCAAATTATGTGAACTTTTTACCATGAAGACAGATGACTCTGATCTGATCTCTACCATTGAGAAATATATCCATGACAACTACACAGATCCTTCTATGGGACTCAACAAGATTTCCGATGAGTTTCAGATATCAGAGAGCTACTTCTCCCATCTCTTCAAGGAGAAAAAGGGAGTGAACTTCTCGACTTACTTGGAGAACATGCGCCTGAGTGAGGCCTCCAGGCTGATCCGTGAGACAGATATCAGTCTGAATGAATTGTATCTATCCGTCGGCTACAACAATGCAAATTCGTTCAGACGGGCATTTAAGAAAATTTATGGCATGACGCCAAGCGCCATGCGCGATGGATGATGCAATAAGGCACTGCATTGTACAATGCAGTGCCTTTTCTATTGTCATTTTTATCTTTATTTCTATTGAAATCTATATTTTCTCATTGCAATATGCAATCTTTCCATTCACAATCGTATACTTCACGACGCCTTTCAACAGCTGGCCCGTAAACGGTGAATTAGAAGATTTGGATACAAAGCCGCCAACACGCTGCACTGCATTGGCATCAAAGACAACAAGATCCGCAGCACTTCCCTCTGACAGCGTTCCCGCCAAAATCCCATACATCTTTGCCGGATTCATTGACATTCTCTCAATCAGCTGTCTGATGGAGAGCCGATTCTTATCGACAAGATTCGTTATGCCAAGCGCAAGCGCCGTCTCAAGACCGATAATGCCGCTCGGTGCCTCGGTGATTGCCTTCTCTTTTTCCTCCCTGCTGTGTGGCGCATGATCGGTTGCAATGATATCAATCGTGCCATCCTCCAGCCCGGCTATGATTGCCTGCCGGTCCGCCTCCTCGCGCAGCGGCGGATTCATCTTGGCAAGGGTTCCGCATTGAATCACTGCCTCCTCTGTCAGGCTGAAATGATGCGGCGTCGCTTCCGCGTGGATATTGTTCCTGCCCAGAGCCGCCGCCTTCCTTTTCGCCTGTCTGACGAGTTCCACCCCTTCCTTTGTGCTCATGTGCTGTATGTTCAAAATAGCTCCTGTTTTCAGCGCAATCTCCAGGTCGCGCTCTATCAGCGATATCTCCGCCTCCCTCGGAGAACCGCCAATCCCATAATATTCCGACGCCTTTCCCCTGTTCACGCCATTGTCTGTAATGAGGTTGGGATTTTCTTCGTGCAGACTGATTGGCACTTGCAACGATGCCGTCTTCTTCATAGCGCGCTCCAACAACTGCGCATCCATCATTGGAATGCCATCGTCAGTAAAACCAACAGCCCCCTTTGCCAGAAGCAGATCCATGTCTGTCAGTTCCTTTCCTGCCATTCTCTTTGTCACAGTAGCGCAGGTATATATTTTCAGATCCGTCCCTTTTCCTTTTTCAAGCACATATGTCAGTGTATCCGCATTGTCGACTGCGGGCTTTGTGTTCGCCATCAGCACCACACTCGTAAAGCCCCCTCTCAGCGCAGCTCTTGCACCAGACGCAATATCCTCCTTATACAGAAAACCCGGATCCCGAAAATGCACGTGCACATCCACCAATCCGGGCGCCACAACACAACCAGACGCATCAATCACTTCACATGCGCTGAGATTCCCCTGTAAAATATCCGTCGTTATGTTCCTTGCTATTTTCCATATCATTCCGTCTTTCACAAGAACATCCGCCCGTTCTTCCATGCCGTTTGCCGGGTCGATAACCATACCGTTTTTTATTAACATCATCCCTTTGTACCTCACAATTCCTGCTTTCTATATTGGTTATTTTTACTTTACCATATATTTTACTTAAATTCTATCATCTTATCCGCGATATTTTCCGTCTTGACAACAATGTACGGCCGCGTCGGCGTGTTGGTCACATTCTCTGCCTTTCCCGGACCGATCAGCGTCGTGTCAATAACCAAAGTGTCCTCTGTCTCATAAAACGCATTGACACTGATACTGTAGCCGCCGCTTGGCTGTTCTCCATATCCGATTGCTATGTAAAGCGCATCTCCCAGCGTATAACTAATCTGAAATGGATCTGTGTACTTCTCCGCTATA
This sequence comes from uncultured Lachnospiraceae bacterium, assembly GCA_947178145.1. GTDB lineage: Bacteria > Bacillota > Clostridia > Lachnospirales > Lachnospiraceae > COE1. The sequence continues at coordinate 34,270 of CAMWXE010000024.1, forward strand.
ATATCCTTTAGTGAATCCGGCTGCTGGTCCTCCCCGACCACAGTGAAATCAATGTCCTTGATTTTATCCTCCGGTGTATCCTCGGCCGTACAGCCAAGTGTCCCTGCCGTCAAAATAGCTGTTATCATCCCAAGCACAGCGATTCTCTTACCATTTTTTAACAAATGCCAAAAATTTCTAATGATATCCATCCTACCTCCTAAAAATATAGCGTCCTGATTGGCCCTTTTAACTATAATTATGCCAGAATCCGAAAAGATATACGTTTTCGGTTGATTTTACCCCCAAAAGTGTATAAGATATAAGAGTATATGATTTTAGAAAGGTATGGTATTTTTTATGATTCGATTGATTCTTGTGTCCGGATTTGTCATTCTCTTCCTGATCCTGAGTATGCCGATTATGTTTGTGGAATGGATTATCGGCAAGTATAATCCTGAACTGAAAAGCCGTTCCAGTCTGGCTATTGTAAATTGGGCTTTTCGCTGTGTGCGCTTCCTTGCTGGAACAAGAGTCGATTATCTTGGAGAAGAAAATATCCCGGCCGATACACCTGTTCTATACATTGGCAACCATAGAAGTTTCTTTGATATTGTGCTTACCTACACGCGTGTGCCACGTCCTACCGGATATATTGCAAAGAAAAGCATGGAAAATGTCCCGCTCTTAAACATCTGGATGCGAAACCTCCACTGCCTGTTTCTCGACCGGGAGAACATCAAAGCCGGAATGCAGACCATTCTCGCTGCCATCGACCTGATGAAAAACGGAACATCGATCTGCATTTTCCCGGAAGGAACCAGAAACAAGGATGAGGGGACCTTACTGCCTTTCCACGAGGGAAGCTTCAAGATTGCCTCCAAGGCAAACTGTCCGATTGTTCCCATGACAATCAACAACAGCGCTGCTGTCTTTGAAAATCAGTTTCCGAAAATCAAAAAAGCGCATGTTATTATTGAGTACGGCAAACCGATTTACATCAAAGAACTTCCCAAAGAACAGCAGAAGAAACTTGCGCCCTATGTGCAGAATATCATTATGGAGACGTACAACAAAAACAAAGAGAACCTATAAAACGGAAACCGGAAGCCTTTTGTTTTGCAGGCTTCCGGTTTCTGCTTTCACGGAGTCATGATACGCTGTATGATGTGTCACGACAAGATTGTAATAATTTCCTCAAAGTGCATGCCATGTGATGCCTTGACAAGAACGATATCACCCTCGTGGATAATATTGGCAATATCCGCAAACAAGGCTTCCTTATCCTCATAGTAGTATAGCCCGATTGCTGTGTTATCCACACTCTTTGCGCCGTTATACATATTTATGCACAATTTCCCGACACAAATCAGCACATCAATATTTTTCTCAGCCGCATAGATGCCCACTTCATGATGCAATGCCGCCTCGTCAACACCAAGTTCAAACATATCTCCCAGAATCGCGACTTTATGAACATTTTCCCGAGTCCCTGTATGCTCCGCCAGTTTCAAAACATCAGTTTCGTCTAACAGTGCAAGTGCCGCCTTCATGGAAACCGGATTGGCATTGTAGCAGTCATCAATCAGAGTCAATCTGTCTGTATGAATCACATGACTTCTGCCGCCAACAGCCTCCACATCCCTGATTCCCTCTTGAATCTGCACTGTCGACAGTCCAAAGAGTACGCCGATCGCCGTTGCTGCAAGCGCATTGTACAGCATATGCTCACCGGGAAGCGGTATCACTGCCGCAAAGGTCGTCTCACCGCCGTCTTTTCCTTCCTTGTCTCTGATATGGATCCGTGCCTTGCTGCCGATCAGTCCCCTGTTCTCATAGTTGTCAGCATAGACTGCATTGCTGCTCCCAACACCGAAAAAGATCGGAATGTTTCCCTGAACTTCCCTGATCGTAATCAGTTTATCATCATCGCCGTTCAGACAAACCTGGCCGCCTTCCTGCATAAAGTCAAAAATTTCAGTCTTGGCTTTGAGGATGCCATCTCTTGTTCCAAGATTTTCCAGATGGCACTGTCCGATATTTGTAATCAGACACACATCTGGTCTGGCAATTTTGCTCAGGCGGTGCATCTCTCCAAAATCGCTGATTCCCATCTCCAGAACTGCGATATCGCAATTCTCCCGTATTTGAAGTACGGTCAGTGGAAGCCCTACTTCGTTGTTAAAATTTCCTTCCGTCTTCAGAACCTGAAATCTTTTTGACAAAACACTTGCCACAAATTCCTTCGTGCTGGTCTTGCCAACGCTCCCTGTGATGCCTACCACTTTGACGTCAATCTGGCTCCTGTAATACTCCGCCACATCCTTCAACGCCTGAAAGCTGTCCTCCACAAGAATATATGCTCCCTTGGGATTCCTGGGAGCCTTCTCGCAGATTACGCCCATCGCACCAGCATCAAATACCTGATCGATAAAGCTGTGACCATCCACACGCTCGCCGCGCGTTGCGATAAATATATACTTTTTCCCAACCTTGCGCGAATCGAGCACGACGCCCGCAGCTTCTGTTGTCGCCACATCCACATCGCACGGCATTCCATCTGCACAAAGTGTTCCGTTTACTGCCTCCGCAATTTTTTGCAGTGTCATATTCTTCATGACAGCCCCTCCATTATAACCCAATTCTATTGATATTTCTCCATAGAGCTGTCAATAATCCGCTGACACAAATCCTCAAAGCACATTCCCACAGCAGCCGCCTCCTGTGGCAGCAGCGATGTCGGTGTCATGCCCGGCAGTGTATTTGCCTCCAAACAATAAAATTTGTACTCCTTATCCATGCGAAAATCCATCCGCGCATATGTTTTCAGCCGGAGTGCCCTGTAGACTGTCTCTGCACAGGACTGCATCGCCCTCGTCAGATTGGCATCAAGCACCGCGGGACAGGTTTCTACTGTCGTTCCTGCCTGATATTTATTTTTGTAGTCGTAGAATCCTGCTTTGGGTGCAATCTCAATCACGGGAAGCGCTGCTCCGTCTATCACACCAATCGAGAACTCCCGTCCGTCTATGTACTGCTCAATAATGACCCTGTCCTCAAATGCAAATGCCTTCTCCAGCGCCTCGTCAAGCTGCCGCTTATCATCGGCCCGGTAGACCCCCACGCTGGAACCGCCACAATTCACCTTGACAATACAGGGAAAAATATTCCACGTATCGATGATCTGTCCCTCATTGCGGCAAATGGTAATTCCCTTTGGCGTAGGTATCTTATATTTGTGAAACAGCTCTTTTGAGATGGTTTTATCCATGGCAAGCGCACTGGACAGGTAATCTGTGCCTGTGTATTTGATATCCAGAAGATCAAACATCGCCTGTATCTTTCCGTCCTCGCCATTCTGCCCGTGAAGCGCCAGAAAAACAATGTCTGCCTGAGAACAGATTTTGATGACGTTTGGTCCTATGGCACACTCTGGATTGTCCTTGCGGAGCGCTTTCACTGCACTGATGTCTGGATTGATCTCTGATATTGTGCCAAAGTTTTCACTCCAATCTTTCTCTATGGCAAAAATATCATCAAACTCCTGCTCATAACCCAGATATACGTCCAAAAGCACAGACTTATGCCCTTTTTTCCTGAGCGCATGATAAATCATGGAACCTGTAACCAGTGACACATCGCGCTCTGTGCTTGTTCCCCCTGCCAAAATAACGATTTTCATATTGATCTCCATTCCGCCAACAATCCTGCCCCTTTTGGAGTTGGCCTAATATTTTCCGTGCAAGCCCTGCTCATTTTCTCTATTTCACCGATGTCGCAGAGCAGACCACTCTCACACATAAGCATGATTCCCCTGCGCTCAAGACATTGTATCCGCGTGATGCCCGCACCGATATGCAGGCGCTTTCCGCATTGCGGTCCCATATAATTATGGTATTCTCAATCACAATCGTATATTCCTCTGTCATCCTCGTTCTGAGCCAGGAATCTGATCCACAGTTTGCTTGCACTTGGTTTCCCATATCTTTCTAATATATGTACAAAGAGCCTGATCGGTGCCCCTTTTATACGGCGGCAGCATATCGCAGTTCATTGCCATGATTCCTATTCTACACGCATTTTTCTGACAAGTAAAGCATTGTCATCACGAAATCTTTATGATATCCCTTTCAGTTCCCACTTACCTTTATAATACCGCCCCATGCTCACAATACCAGTAAGTGCCCATGTCAATCCTGTAGTCAAGAAAATCCCCCACATACCAATCAATGGTATTTTTGTCAGCGGAAGCGCAAATCCCACACGCCCAACCACTTCCATCAATCCATTGATCATCGCAAAGGCAGCGTCACCTGCCCCATTCAACACACTTCTCGCCACATAGATCATCCCCAGGAAGAAATAGAAAAAGCTTGTGATAGAAAGTCCTCTTGCACCGATTGCAATCACCTCTGGTTCTGTCACAAACACACCTACAATCTGTTCTCCCAGTAACTGACATGGGATAAACATCACAATACTAAAGACAATAACACTCCAAAATCCTGCCTTGTATCCTTGTTTTACCCTGTCGACCTTTCCAGCTCCAATGTTCTGCCCTGTGTATGTCGTAAGCGCCGCGCCAAGTGAATTATACGGCTGCTGAACAAGCTGTTCAATCCGGCCAAGCGCTGTGTTTGCTGCGACCACACTCTCTCCAAATCCATTGACAACCTTCTGCAAAAAAATGCACGAAAATGCAATCAGCGCGTTTTGCAGCGCAATCGGCAGTCCCAGCCTGAAGCAGCGTGACATAATATCTTTCCGCACCGGGCGGTTCTCTTTCTGAATGTGGAAATATGGAATCTTGCACAGAGCATACGCAAACGCTCCGATTGCCGCCACAAGCTGTGCAATGACTGTTGCAAGCGCTACCCCAGATACAGACCACGCAAACACAATGACAAACAACAAGTCAAGCCCTATGTTGATAAAACAAGCAATCACCATAAAAAACAGCGGGGTCTTGGAGTCTCCCAGCGCGCGCAGCACGGATGCCACGCCGTTATACGCTGCAATTGCCAGTATCCCCGCACACGAAACACGCATATATGTCACCGCATCATCGAGAATAATCTCTGGTGTGTCCAGTGCCATCAGCACCCACCTTGCCGAGGTAATGCCAATCAGCCCCATGATAACAGATACTGCCGCCAGCAGATACATGCCATTGATAATACTTTTCTCTACCATATCCATCCTGCCTGCACCAAAATGTTGTGATACCACAATACCAACACCTGCAGAAATACCAAAACTCATGGCAAAGAGCAGGAAATTGAGAGAGCCTGTGGCACCCACAGATGCCAGTGCATTGGCACCCACAAACCTTCCTACTACAATGGAATCAACCATATTGTAAAACTGCTGAAACAGATTCCCGATTAGCATCGGAATCGTGAATTTGAGAAGAAGCTTTGCCGGACTTCCATCCGTCATGCTGTAAACTGCCTGTTTTTCCATAATGATACCCCTCTTATTCTGTAAATCACTGATTGTGTCCTGTCGCAAATGCATGCCAATGATGCTTTTTGCCTCTCGAAATGCTATCTTATCACGATTCCAAAATAAATCAATGGGGTAATCTTAAAAAGATACCTTTGTACAAAATAAATATCGAATTATACAAATTACGCATCAACTTATCAGCACGAGATATCAACTGCTACATTCAGCTTCCCCTTGCGCGTCTCGCCCGAAATTTCCACAAATTGAAATCTTCCAAAACCCCGCACAGACACCTTGTCCCCTGATTTTAACTGTCCCCCGTTGTTCTCGCTTAACCTGCCATTTACAAACACCCTTTTCGATCGAAAAAGCTCTACACTCCCGCTCCGTGACAGGTTATATACCTTTGCAATGATGCTGTCGGCGCGCGCTGCACTGACCTGAACAATCCTGCGCTCTCGTCTTGTGATTGTGCTCTCTGGCACTTTTTGCGCAATCTGGCACTTTACATTGGTATGTCTGACTTTATCCAGATGTTCAATGATATAAGGCGCCATCCTCTCTGTGCAAAACAAAAAGGCATGTTTTCCAATAACAATAATATCTCCCAACGTTCCCCGCTCGATGCCAAGCTTCATCAGTGCTCCAAGATAATCCCTGTGGCCCAGCTCTTCCCCGAACTTCTCAACCAACGGTGAAATCTCAATACATTGAATCGGAAATGCCTCCTCGTACCCGCAGAACTCCTCACTTCCAAAGCGCAGCATCACACGTTCACAGTCCGCCGTACCACCAAACACACTAATCGGCACATAACTGAGCTCCCGCTCCATGCAATAATAGAGATCGAGCTCTGCCGCTGACAAAAAACCGGTAAACAGATATTGCCCGTTATTGTAAGCCTTATCCGCCAGCTCTCCCAACCGCTTCTTCCACAATGCTTCCTCTGAGTCCATTCTTCGCTCTCCTCTTTTCTGTAAAATATATCCTAGTTCTTTTCCATCTCCTGCAGATAATCCCTGTCCCACAAAAGAATTTTTAGCTTTCGCGCCGCCTGCACCGCAGACTTTGTAAAATATTGGTTCGTCAACACCGCACCGACCATTCTGTCATAATAATCCCTGCCCGCATATGCCTCCTGGACTGCTTTAATCCCCACGAGCCCGGAGTAGCGCTTGCACTGGATGGCATAGGTCACACCATCTTTTTCTGCGAGAATGTCAACGCCGTAATCCCCGCTCCTGCGCGTCACCTTCACATGGATAAATCCGCTCTCCGCCAGCAAATCCGCACAGTAATATTCAAAATCAAAGCCGTCCATCATGTCCCGCTCTCTTCTTCTTGCATTGATTCGAAACTGTCGGCAGAGCAGAACCCCCACTGCCGCGATGAACACAATACCAGCGACAATCGCTATCGATAAAAATAATTGTGTATTCATTAGTGACTCCATTTTTCTTCCTCATCCTGTGTATCAATATTCCAATGAATAGTTTTATTTTACCACACAAATGTTCGCATTGCAAGTTGTTCCGGCGAAAAATTTTCTCTTTACAAATTCCATAAATTGTTGTATAGTTCGATTGTTACTATATACATTTTTGAATCATGCAGAGTAGAATCGCGTGCGTTAAGTGCCTTGTGAACAGGGAGTTGTCACAGGGACGAAAAAATAAAAGGTTCCCTTTTGTTTTGCGGTACGGGATTCGCATCCCGCTGCTACATATTTGACTGTTTAAGACTGCAGGGCAAGCGCTCTGATTTCTTAAAGTCTCTTTTATGTAGTTTCAGGTTGCTGCATAAAGGAGGCTGTTTTTATGCAAAAAATCACGAAACTAAATTCCAGGCTCTATTCAGACTCATGGAAAGAGCTAAAAGTCACACACAATCTGGTGCTGTGCGGTCTGATGGCTGCACTGGCTGTTGTGCTCAACTACACCACTTCCATTTTCATCACGCCGAACATCCGTATCGGATTCTCCGGCCTTCCGAACCGCGTCGTGGAATACCTGTTTGGGCCTTGGGTCGGCGCAGCCTTTGGCGCTATGCTTGATATCCTAAAATATCTGTTGAAACCAGACGGCGGCGCCTTTTTCTTTGGCTATACTTTCAATGTCATGGTCGCTGGTGTCATCTATGGCTTTGTCCTGTACAAAAAGCCCGTTAAACTATGGCGTATCCTGATTGCCGAATTTTTGACAAAAACAATTGTAAACTGCGGCCTGAATACCTTGTGGCTTGCCGTCCTGAACGGAAATGCTTTTATGGCAATCCTGCCTGCGCGCGTGATCAAAAACATGATTATGCTCCCGGTCGATACCGCTGTTTTGTTCTTTACACTCACTTTTGTTGCAAAGCTTTTGAATATGCCGGAGTTTCGCCGATATCGAAACAGACATTAGCGCAAGAAGAATGATTTCCTTTTTTTGCCGAATGCAAATTAACTCTTTTTTCGCATGGTTTATTGTGTTAGAATATATGTATTACATCTAAGACAGCAGTGGATTGAGAGATCGTTTTTACCGAGGGGGATACATATATGAACGGCAATACAAATCGAACCTTTGACGAGCTAAAGCATCTTGTAGATAAGTCAGCCATGCTATGGCTGATATGGATGACTGGTGTGTCACTTACAATCATTCTTCTTCGTCTTGCCGGTGCGCTGCCGCCCGCAGCGCTCTGGTCACTGGTATGGATTGTTCCGACAGCGCTCTCCCTGTGGGTTGTCGTGCGCCGCTATCACAAAAAGGTGAAAATTCTTGCTCAAAAGCAGCAGATTTCCATGATGGCCTATCATGCGAAGCAGGTTTTAGAGCACCTGCAGCGGCAGATTCCTGACACACTGATCACTGACAGTAAGATCAAGATGCGCTATCTGGCCCGCCACGGTATTGATATTGATGCCGCCCTGGCAAGGCTTGGTCACAATGTGGAGCAATATAATGAATTGGCAATGACATTTTTAGCAAACAGCGATAAATATGAAGACACGCTCTATGATCTGATGCAGGCTGACACACTGATGCAGTACGGTGCAAACGCTCATATTTTGAGGGTCAAGGCAAATGAGCTGGGATTGATCAATCTCACGGATACTGCTTTTTTCCACGAGATTGAATCCTACGCAGGCGAACTGGATGTGATACGTGCCAATTGGAAAAAGCTCTCTTTTGAGCTTGATGAAGCCTATAGTCTTCTGAGCGAATACATAAAATCACTTGGTCTGAAAGACGATGCCGTTGATCAGGACGGAAATCATATGTCGTTTAAAAAATGGGGGGAACAACTGCAAAAAGCCTTTCAGGCACTTGAGACCTATGACACGCAAAAGGCAAAGGCAATCCTGAATGAACTGGTCAAATTTCCAATTGACTCCGATATTACGAAGGCACTAAAGAATATTATTTCTAATATTGATGAAATGATGGCTGTTTCATAAAATATGTTTCTGAATAAAAAATCGACCACGAAAGCGGTCGATTTTTCATTCTGTCAAGCATCTTCCTGTCTGAGAATGGTCATTCTCCATCGAACAACGCCTTCTCCAGTTCCACAATATCATCTGCATTCGGTGTATATACATTGCCGTCAAGCTCAATCCGCACAGTCATCGAAACAGGCTCGCTGTACTGTACCTCGGCAAGAATGATCTCCATACTGCTCTTGAAATCAAGAAACACTGCTGCCATCATCGCTTCCTCTGTGGGTGGTTCTGACGCATCTCTCCATTCTTCCGCCATTACTACCATATTGTCCTGATGCAGCGCCAACGCAGGCTTAAAAATATTCATTTTTTCATAGGTTACCGTCACAATATAGGAACCATCACTCTGCTTCTCTGCACTTTCAACTGTGTACCGCACCTTCGCAAGCATATCCATATATACCTGGCGGAACTCCTCCTTGTACTCATCGGATACGCCGAGTTTGTTACAGAATACCTCTACTCCTGTATCAATCCCCTGCTCATAAAGTGTCTGTGCCGCCTCCTCGCTTCCCAGCTTCATCTCCACAAAGGCGCTGGAATCGTTTTTGTAAGATGCATCCAGAAGTGCCTGCAGATAAGTCTTCACACTTGTGTCTGATGTACATCCGCAAATCGTCCCGGTCATCAATATGCTTATAGACAAAATCAGAAATTTCGTTATTATATGTTTCATTCTTGTATTGTTCATTTTAGTCTCCAATGTATGACACGCCCTGTGCATAAATGCCAAAACGCATATCCCGCTATAATGAGATATGCGCTCTGTAACCATATCATTGTCCCTACAGTTCTACCTTGTCAAGATGCCAAATCTCATCTACATACTGCTGGATCGTTCTGTCCGAAGTAAACTTTCCGACTTTTGCCACATTGAGCATCGCACTCTTCGCCCATCCAGTCTTATCCTTGTAAGCGGTCTCCACTCTCTTCTGCGCATCCGCATAGGCATGGAAATCTTTTAAGATAAAATAGCGGTCCGCTTTGTCTGTATCGAGTGTATTGAGCAGAGAATTGTACAGACTCCTAAAGAGCTCTTTGTCATCCGCATAGGTGCCGTCCACAAGTTGGTCGACCACTTTTCTGATCTCAGCATCACTGTTGTATATATCCATTGGATTGTATCCGCCGTTGTTCTCATAATTGATCACCTCGTCTGAGCTCAGTCCAAAGATAAATGCATGTTCATTGCCGACTTCCTCTACAATCTCCACATTGGCACCATCCATCGTGCCGAGCGTCAGCGCACCGTTCAGCATGAACTTCATGTTACCTGTACCGCTTGCTTCCTTGGATGCTGTAGAAATCTGCTCCGAGATATCTGCCGCTGCAAAGATCAACTCCGCGTTGGACACTCTGTAATTCTCAATAAATACAACCTTGATCCGATTCTTGACAACCGGGTCATTGTTCACCTTATCTGCCACCGCATTGATCAGCTTGATTGTAAGCTTTGCATTCTTGTAACCTGCTGCCGCCTTCGCACCAAAGATGAATGTTCTTGGATAGAACTCCATGCTCGGATTCGCTTTCATCTCATTGTACAAATGCATCACATGCAATATATTGAGCAGCTGTCTCTTGTACTCATGAAGTCTCTTAACCTGCACATCGAAAATGGAATCGGGATCAACTGTAATCCCATTGTGTTCCTTGATATATTTTGCCAGACGCACTTTGTTCTTGTGCTTAATTTCCATAAACTCCTTCTGCGCCACAGGATCATTCACATATTTTGTGATGCCGTCAATCACCGGAAGGTCCACAATCCAATCCTCACCGACCTTCTCTGTAACCCAGTCTGCAAGCAGCGGATTTCCGTGCAGCAGGAAACGTCTCTGTGTGATACCGTTTGTCTTGTTGTTGAATTTCTGCGGGAACATCTCATAGAAATCCTTAAGCTCCTGATTCTTGAGAATCTCTGTGTGAAGTCTCGCAACACCGTTTACACTATAACCCGCAACGATTGCCATATGCGCCATCTTAACCTGGCCATCTGCAATGATTGCCATTTTCTTAATCTTATCTGCCGGCTCTGGATATCTGTTTACTATATCGAGTAAGAATCTGCGGTTAATCTCCTCCACAATCTGGTAAATTCTCGGAAGCAGTCTCTGGAACAGGTCTACCGGCCACTTTTCAAGCGCCTCCGCCATGATTGTATGGTTTGTGTACGCACAGGTCTTTGTCGTGATCTCCCACGCCTCATCCCACTCCAGGCGGTAATCATCCAGCAGGATTCGCATCAGCTCAGCAATTGCCACTGTCGGGTGCGTATCATTTAACTGGAATGTAACTTTCTCATAAAATTTATGAATATCATCATGCTTTGACATATATTTCTCGATCGCTGTCTGCACAGAAGCCGAGATAAAGAAATACTGCTGTTTTAAGCGAAGCTCCTTACCAGAAATATGGTTGTCATTCGGATAAAGCACCTCAACAATATTTCTTGCGAGATTGGTCTGCTCCACGGCCTTCTGGTAATCACCCTTGTCAAAAGAGTCAAGACTGAAGCAGTCCATCGGCTCTGCATCCCAGATTCTAAGGGTATTGATTATGCCATTGCCATATCCGACAACGGGAAGATCATACGGTACTGCCTTGACAGACTGGTAATTTTCCTGATACCAGATCAACCTGCCATCCTCTTCCCTGCAGGCTGTGTTTCCGCCGAATTTGATTACCTTTGTGTACTCCGGCCGTCTCAGTTCAAATGGATTTCCATCCCGCAGCCAGTCATCTGGAACTTCCTTCTGAAATCCATCCCTGATCTCCTGTTTAAACATACCATAGCGATAGCGGATACCACATCCATATGCGGAATAGCCGAGTGTGGCAAGCGAGTCCAGAAAACATGCGGCAAGTCGTCCCAGGCCGCCGTTTCCAAGCGCTGCATCCGGCTCCTGATCTTCGATCACATTGATGTCAAGCCCAAGCTCCTCCAATGCCTCTGAAAATTCCTTGTACGCCATAAGATTGATCATATTATTGCCAAGCGCACGCCCCATCAGAAACTCCATGGACATATAGTACACTGTCTTAGGATCCTTCTCATCATAGGCAGCCTGTGTCTTGAGCCAGTTGTCCACAATGTTGTCCTTCACAGCAAAGGCTACTGCCTGAAAAATCTGCTGTTCGGTAGCCTCCTCCAAAGTCTTTCTGTACAGTGTCTTAACATTGTACAACACACTTCTCTTAAACATTTCTTTGTCAATTATTGGCTTTTTTGGCATTTCGTTACCTCTCCTTTTAACCTGTGCCCGGTCTCTTAAAAGTATCTTTCTGATTCTACTCCAAGGATTCTGAACACGTAATTTTATTAATTTTTTGCGATAATTAAATAATTCTGCTCTCATTCTTTATATTATAGCATACTATGTCAAATCTTTAAATAATTAATTCATTAATTTGGCACTTTTTTCAAATCTTCCTGCCTCTTCTCTTCAAGCTGTTCGGCTTCCTTCTCCTCCGCGATCTCTTCTGCCTTTTCCTCCTCGTCCTCACCCGGACCGGATACAACCTCGTTTCGCCTGTCGATCTCCTCCTGCACTCTTTTCTCCAACCCCTCGGATGTCTTGTCAAGGATGTCCTGTGATACCTCGCGGAGCGCTGCCGCCGCGCCTGTGTCCAGAATCGTCTGCTTCGCCCTGTCCACTCCGTCAAGCGGATTGACTGCAATATGCCGGCTTTCCAGCTCCTTCGCGTCCTGTATCTCCTGATGGCCTTTCCTTCTCAGGTCCGTTATCTCCCCATAGTTTGACATCATCATATTGCCCGCTCTCCCGATGTGCTCGGACATCAGCTGATTTTTCTCGTCCTCGCTGAGATTCGCCTTGCCGAGTGCCTCCGCCGCCAGGGACAGCTCTGCCTGTATCTCATGCATCATCGCATCCGCCTGCGCCAGTCTGCCATATCCGCTGTCAAACATGCCTTCGATCACGCCCTTTGCCTCAAGCTCGCGCTTTGCTGCAGAGACGCCAAGCATCGATGCGGATTCCTGGAACTGGTCGCCGATACTGCCCTGGCCATCCTCTGTATCTGCCGTGTCAGTTTCTGAACATGAGCCCTCTGCATGTTCTTCCTTGTCCTTCTCCTCGAGCGTTTTCAGCATCAGATACAGGTCTGCATTTTTCCTGTCAATCTCCTCCTGCTCCCTTGAAGTCCCCGCCGCACTGTTCGCCGCATCCTTTACACGCTGCTCGTTTTCCTCCTCCTGCCGTGCCTTTAAGTCAAGCAGACGGTTCAGGGCCTCCTGCTTATTCGCGATCGTTTCCTTGTCTTCACCCGCACCATAGGAATTCTTAATCTCACTCATCAGATTTGAGATTTCACTGAGTGTGTCGGACTGCTCTCTCCTGTTGCTCTCATCCTGCTTCTGCTGACGAATCAAAAGCCTCTCCGCATTGGCGGCGGTAAAACTCCTCGGCTCTGCCGCCTTCATCTGCTCGCTCAGTTTCCTGCCCTCGCGCGAAATTGTCACCTTACACTGCGCCCCAAATACACTTCCTGCATTTGTCTTTGCAGCGTTTGCGCGAAGCAGACTGATTGAATTGTTGTTGCCGGCCCGCATATCAATATTTGCACTTCTGTTTAAATTGTGAAATCCGTTTGCCATATTTATCGTATTCATCTGCATAAAACCACCCTCCTGGAAAACATTCCCATGCACTGCCTGCATTGTTGCAAACTGCATGAACATCCCTGTTATCACTCTCTTCCTTTCATAGAAATCCCAAAAACCGCGCAAGGAATTATGCCGACATGCGGCATGCGCGCGGCGCTAAGAAGCACAGGTACTATTTGCGTTTCCTAATTAGATATATCGGCAAATTAAAGACTTCCTTTAACTTGTAGCCTTTCCTTTTTCATGCAGCAGTCCCATTTTGAGCTCATAGTAATCGGGCGTCATGTCCATATAGTGCACATGCGGATTGTTGAACCGCTGCTCCTCCTCCCAGATCTCCTCGCTGAGCTGCTTCTTGACATATGACCTGATTTCCTCAAGTGCCGGAAGCGTGTACACCCTTCTGCCGTTTTCAAACACCTTTACCTGCAAAGGTTTCGCGGTACAATTGGTAAATTTGAGATTTCTCCACGGCATCTGCGGATCCACAAAACGGAACTCGCCGCTCATGTCAATCTCCTCGTCCGCCTTTGCAATCAGGTCCGCTTTCGCCTTGCCATTCTGGTCATAGATCCGGTACACCTTTTTCAGCCCGGGATTCGTGATCTTTTCCACGGTTCCGGATATCTTGATTCGCGGCACAAACACCCCATTTTCCTCGACTGCCGCAATCTTGTACACCGCGCCGAGAAGCGCCAGAGTATCGTCGGAATAATCGCTCGTGGCGCCTGTGATCAGGCGCTCTCCCACACCGTAGCCGTCAATACATGCTTTCTGTATGTTTAAGGAAGATATCGTATGCTCGTCCAGGCTGTTTGAAACGATAATCCTGCAGTCTGTCAGCCCCTCCTCGTCCAGCATTTTCCTGACCCTGGAAGACTGGTATGCCAGATCCCCACTGTCGATGCGGATTCCTCTAAGCCGTTTCCCCATGGGCTCCAGCACCTCATGCGCCACGCGGATTGCGTTGGGAATACCTGACTGGATTGTGTCATAGGTGTCGACCAGCAGAACCGTATTATCCGGATAGTTGACTGCGTAATTCTTAAACGCCTCGTACTCATCTTCATAGTACATAACCCAGCTGTGCGCCATCGTGCCGCTCACGGGAATGCCAAACATCTGCCCCGCAAGTACCGTCGCCGTGCCTGCTGCGCCGCCAATGTAGGATGCGCGCGCGCCGTACACGGCCGCATCCATATTGTGCGCGCGCCTTGCGCCGAAGTCCGACACCATCTTCCCCTCCGCCGCCCGCACAATGCGCGCCGTCTTGGTCGCCACCAGCGACTGGTGATTGATCTGCGTCAGGATCGCGGTCTCGACAAGCTGCGCGTCAATTAACGGGGCAACCACCGTGATGACCGGCTCGTTGGGATACATGATCGTCCCCTCGGGAAACGCGTAGATGTCTCCCTGAAAGCGAAACTCTTTCAGATAGCCCAAAAAACCATCTGTAAATGTGTTGAGGGAGCGCAGATATGCGATATCCTCATCTGAGAAATGCAGATTCTCCACGTACTCCACAATCTGCTCCAGTCCTGCAAAGATAGTAAATCCCCCCCTGTCAGGGTTTTTCCTGTAAAACACGTCAAACGCGACCCGCGTCTCCATATCACCGTCATTGAAATAACCGTTTGCCATGGTCAGCTCATACAAATCCATGACCATAGTCAAATTCCTTTGATCTGCCTGTTTCATCATACCGGTATGTCCTTTCTACCACATTAAACTATTGCTCTGCACTATAGATTGCCTTGTCTCTATCATATGCCCTTTCCATATCCAATAGCAAGAGAAATTTGTTGAAAAAATTTCAAAAGTCAGCTGAAATTATTGCAGCGCTCAAAACATTGTGCTATTATAAAAATGCAAAATAAGGTAAAGGAAAGGAAGGAGGATTGTATTATGAGAATTTCTTCTGTATCTTATTTATCCAGGTATAATCGGGATATGCTCCGCACTTCCCGCAAGCTTGCCAGTGGAAAACGGATTAATTCAGCCGCAGACAACGCAACCGGACTTGCGATTGCAAATAAGCTGAACAGCCGTGTTATCGGCACTACTGTCGGTGTCAGCAATGCGCAGACTTCTCAGAATATGCTCAACGTCGCCGACGGTGCAATCGGTTCTGTGACAGACTCGCTGCAGCGAATCCGTGAGCTGAGCATTCAGGCTTCCAACGGCTTGTATTCAAGCTCTGACAGAAGCGCTATCCAGGCTGAAATCGATCAGTTAAAAGAACAGATTGGCGGAATTACTGCCCAGACGAAATTTAACGAGATGAATGTGCTTGACGGCTCTATGGGCAGCTCACATGTTGCCTCCAATGCAGACGGCGGCGGTATGAATATTGATATGCCAAAGTTTTCACTGGAAGCGCTTGGTATCGCAGACTACGATGTGACATCTGGTAATTTCGATGTCGGCGCCATTGACAAGGCTCTGGAGAAAGTCAGCTCTTCAAGGAGCTATCTTGGTGCTTCCTATAACGGGTTGGATCACACAATTAACTACAACAACTATGCAGCATACAATCTGACTGCGGCACAGAGCCGTATCGAAGATACCAACTACGCACAGAGCTCTTCTGAATTTAAAAAGCAGCAGATACTTGGCACATACAGCATCATGATGCAGCGCAAGTTGATCAACAATGCAGACGGACATGTCAGACTACTTATGGGAAATTAGATGAATCAACATGTACCAAAAAAGGAACCCGCGGGTTCCTTTTTTATGAGATCAGGATGACTCCTTTGCCCATCCATAAGCATATTTGACGGCCTTGTGCCACCCTCTGATTCGGTTCTCCCTGTCACTTTCCCCAATAGAAGGCTCAAATACACAATTGCTCGCCCAATTTTTTCTGACATCCTCTATGCCTGTCCAATATCCTACTGCAAGACCTGCCAGATAAGCAGCTCCCATCGCGGTCGTTTCCACACACTGCGGCCGAATAACCGGAACATTCACAATATCTGCCTGCGTCTGCATCAGAAAATCGTTTGCGCTCGCTCCCCCGTCCACTTTGAGCGCAGGAATCGCAATGTCCGAGTCCGCCTCCATCGCCGCAAGCACGTCATTTACCTGATATGCGATGGAATCCAGTGTCGCGCGGATAATGTGATATTTATTGACACCGCGTGTCATTCCGACAATCGTCCCCCTCGCATACTGATCCCAGTATGGCGCGCCCAGACCTGTAAACGCCGGCACGACATAGCAGCCATTTGTATCTGCCACCTTTTTGGCCATATACTCGGAATCTGCCGCAGAATCAATCATTCTCAGCTCATCGCGCAGCCATTGTATCGCTGCGCCTGCCACAAAGATTGAACCTTCCAGGGCATAATGAATCGTTCCATTCAGTCCCCACGCGATCGTTGTGACCAGCCCATTGTTGGAAAATACAGGCTTCTCACCTGTATTCATCAGCAGAAAACAGCCTGTCCCATAGGTGTTTTTCGCCTCACCAGCAGTAAAGCACGTCTGTCCAAACAACGCTGCCTGCTGGTCTCCCGCTGCACCTGCAATCGGTATCGCCCCACCGAGAAAGGACGGGTCTGCCTCCCCGTAAATACAGCTCGAAGGCTTTACAGCCGGCAGCATGGATTTGGGTATCCCAAGCTCTGCAAGAATCTCCTCATCCCACTCCAATGTGTTGATATTAAAGAGCATTGTGCGGGAAGCATTGGAATAGTCTGTGACATGAACCGCACCCTTCGTAAGCTTCCAGATCAGCCATGTCTCAACTGTTCCAAACAGCAAATCGCCATTTTCAGCTTTCTGCCTTGCATCTGGCACATTGTCAAGTATCCATTTCACCTTTGTCGCCGAGAAATAGGCGTCAATCACAAGCCCTGTCTTTTGCTTGTACTTCTCCGTGAGTCCCTTTTCTTTTAACGTGTCACACACTTCTGCCGTCCGTCTGCACTGCCATACAATTGCGCGGCACACGGGAATCCCTGTATTTTTATCCCACACAATCGCTGTCTCACGCTGATTTGTGATACCAATTGCAGCAATATCCTTTGCGGATGCTCCAATCATATTCATCGCCTCAACCGCAACACCCAACTGGCTCGCCCAGATCTCGTCCGCGTCGTGCTCCACCCATCCCGGCCGGGGGAAATACTGTGTAAACTCTCTCTGTGCGACACTGCACATCGCACCTTTTTCATTGAATAGAATACATCGGTTGCTGGTCGTCCCCGCATCCAACGCCATAATATATTTTGCCAATGGTCTGCCTCCTCCTTCTTTACACAATTGCCTTCAGGAAATGTGCTGACTGCTCGATACCTGCCAGCTGGTCCAAATCCCCGAAATGTTCGATTGACAGATATCCGCGGTAACCAGATTCCCTGAACTTTCGAATCAACTGTGCGACAGGAATATAACCGCTTCCTGTCGGAACGGACTTCAGTCCATTGCCCTCGCTTCCCCTATCTTTGCAATGTACATGCACAATATATCCTTTCAGACGCTCATATGCCTCCATCACGTTCTCATAGCCAAATGCAAAATTTCCCATGTCAAATGTGCATTTTAAGTCAGGCACGTTTCTCATAAACCAGAGTAACTCGTTCATCCGTGCGCACGG
Organism: uncultured Lachnospiraceae bacterium; assembly: GCA_947178145.1. Lineage (GTDB taxonomy): Bacteria > Bacillota > Clostridia > Lachnospirales > Lachnospiraceae > COE1. The sequence goes on from CAMWXE010000024.1 coordinate 52,414, forward strand.
CGATCTGTTATCGTCAAAATCCTCAATCGTCACATCGATTCCCAGTGGTTTTGCATACTGCGTGAGTTCTGTCAAAGCAGATTTCATTGACTGGATACACAGATTTTGCTCCATAAACCGCTCCACTGCAAGATAGTCATTGCTCACACTGTGCAGCGCTCTCGCCTCCTCCTCGTCCAGAAATCCAGGCACAATCAAAACCTGTTTCGCGCCCACTCGGTGCGCCATATCAATCTGATCTTTTCCGACACCAATATCAGACCCGTTTCTCAGGTCATAAAAATGATAGATGCTTGCCACTTCCATATAATTGTAACGAAGCGCCTCGCAGATCTGGTCATAGTCAGCGCAAAGCTGGTCATACGCAATATCGACTCCACGGATTCCAAAATCGCTGCAGCGCCTCATGATCTGAATGCGTGAACTCTCTCCTTTTGCCTGATTCACTGCCTGTACAATGTGATCGTAAAATACCGACAATCTGATTGGATTGGCATATTCTTCCTCCAGTGTGACTCTCACCGCGGTGCAGTCAAGCGGCCTTTGCTGTCTCCTTACCTCCGAACACCAGCTCACTGCATTGCGGATAATCTGCTGGATCTCAGGCATATGAAAGGTCGGATACTCCTCGTGTCCCGGTTGAAAATAGAAAATCCGACCCAGACCGCGCTGGAAGGTACAACCGCTCCGAAATACTTCACCACCCGCAAACCAGCCTGTAAATACCACGTCATCCGGCTTTGGAATATCAAAGTACTCGCCGTACATTTCCTCAATCGGAATGTCAAAATGTGGAGATACCCCCCGCGCAATGGGATGGTGCGGCGCCGTGACAAACAGTCTCTCGCGATCGCCGTGTTTCCAGCGAAGTGTCATACTTGTCCCCATGAGCAGACTCATAATCTTCGCATAATGTGTCGAGTGCAGCGCGATCAATCCCATTCCCCGCAGCACATGGCTCTGCACGCGCTTTGCCACCTCATCGGAAAACGCGTGGTGCGCCATGTGGCCCCAGTAAATCAGCACATCCGTATCCGCAAGAACCGCTTCGGTCAACCCGTGCTCTGGTTCCTCCAACGTGGCTGTTCGCACAAAGATATTCTGATCCTTTTTCAGGAAGTCAGCGATACATCCATGGATTCCCCGCGGGTAAATCCGCCGCACCTCCTCCTGCCTCTGCTCATGTAGATTTTCATTCCATACAGTTACCTTGATCATATTTCCCCTCCTGGCCGATTCGTTCAGCCATGTCGACAATCCTTTGTATGAATATACTATAACGTCTTTGGGGAAAGATGTCAATACATTTACGAATATTAGTTCGATTTTGAATCAATTGTCAGCCTGCATTTCCCACGCAATCACAGCCTTGAACAAATCCCCGTCAATCTCAATGTCGAACTTCCCGCCCTGCAGTTCCGTAAAGCTCTTGGCGATTGCAAGCCCCAGTCCGCTTCCCTCGGTGTTTCGCGAGGCGTCACCGCGGACAAATCGCTCTGTCAGATCGGTCGGATTGACTGTCAGCTCCTGTGCAGAGATATTTTTCACCTCGATATGAACTTTTCTGGCAGGAGTCTTTTCTGCGTCAGTCCCTTCGCTGTGTCCCTGCCCCGGTCCTCCTTCTGTCAGCACCTTCGCCTGCACATAGACGCGCGTGTTTGGCAGTGCATATTTTGTGACATTGACATACAGATTCTCAAATATGCGATAGGTCTTCTGACTGTCGAGCTGTAAGATGATTTTCTCCTCCGGCAGATCAAACCGCATATCCAAACCGTTTGCTTTCATTCTGTCCTCATGCTCCAGGTACACCTGCCGTATCAGATTGCAGATATCCATGGCCACAGGCTCCAGCCTGACATTGCCGCTGCTCGCCTTGCTGATCTCAAACAAATCCTCTATCAGCACTTTTAATCGCAGCGCCTTTCGCTCCAGCGTCTCCAGATAGGATGTTCTCTGCTCACTCGTGACATTCTCCTCTTTCAAGAGGTCAATATAGGTGATAATCGCTGTAAGCGGCGTCTTTAAGTCGTGTGACACGTTTGTGATCAGCTCTGTCTTCATGTGCTGGCTCTTGACCTCCTCCTCAACCGCAGTGCGGAATCCCCCTTGTATCTGATATAACTCCTCCTTATAGCTCTCGAATATCCCAAAATCGCCCTCAAACGTATTGTCAAATTTTCCTTTCGCAATCGCATTCGTCGCCTGCATCAAATTCCTGTATTGTGACTGCACTTTGCTGATATGACGTTTCAGTATAAAATAAAGTACAACGGAATAACTGACCATAATAAAGATGCCGTAAACCCAGGTACAGCAAATTAGTGACACGATGAGCCACTGCAGAATGATCAGCCTCCTTAACGGCCTTGTCAGATCCTTTCCCAAGTCCATACTTGCCAATGTGTCTTTCCATCTGGCGCGCATCCTCTTAAGAAAGCTTTTGAATATTCCCCAGTATCGATACAGCAGACTTCTCTTTTTGACAAAAGAACGCAGTCCGCCGAAAATGTCACGAATGCTCATCAGACACCAGTACCATACACCAAACACCACAAACATCACGGCAAACACCATCAAAAAGTTGATCTGCTCCGTTATGAAATAAACCTCATTTACCAGGTAAACAAACGTCACGACAAAAGAGTAGAGAACGACGGCTAACAGCCACTGAATCCCCCATATCAGCTCCGCACAATGCCTTGTACCCGCCGTATCTGCCATACTCTGCGGCCGATAGCGCGAGAGGAGTCCAAAAAGGATCGTGATAACCGCAAGCAGCAGCAGATACCATCTCCCCACTCTGAAGTACGCCATCTCCTTACTGTAGGTGCCAATATAATGGTTGACCGTAGTTCTCCCGTAAGCATCAGAATGATAAATCGGAAACCAGTTGAAATCCCTCAGCTGTTCTTCTGTCATGGCATAAATAAAAATCACATTCTGCGGATTTTTTTGTGTGACAGTTACCTTTCTGTCCGCCATTCCGGACTCGTCTGTCAGTATATAATGCGTCACTCTCTGCCGCTCATCCAGCAGCATAGAATTGGAACTGTTTGCTGCAAGCTGCGCATTCTTCAGAAATTGTTCCGAGTCGATACCGCTGACACGCATATCTGATATATTGCCGTTTTTGTCATAATGTACGATCAGGTAATACAAATATCCCTTATTATCATTGTCCTCTAACAGCTCGATCTCTCTCGTTGTATTTTTCAGGACTGTCTGTGTATCCACATCAATCACACAGTAATCCAGCTTCATGCCAAGCTCCGACGTATATAGTGAGTCCGTCCGCAGGAGATTGTTGTGCAGCTCGGATATATATTCTGCCCTGAGCTGCTCACAGCTCCCCTCGTATACAAGCTCCGTTCCATAGTAATCTTCGATAGACACCTCTGCTATCGTCTCCTCCTCAAACGAGAGATATAACTCCTCTGTGCTGTCACTCTGTCCGCTTTTTTCCAGCACCTCAGGATAAAGCACATAATTCCACTGTAACAGGATTTCGATAAAGAAATCGCTCTCTAAATCACTGCCGTGCTGCATATAAACACTGTCTATATGGTATTTACAGTTTATCGCGATCAGCGCAAAACATGCCGCAGCCAGCGCCACAATCACAACCGCTGTGCGCTGTGCCTTTTTATTGTTTTTCAATCTTGTATCCAACACCCCACACCACCTTTAAATATTTTGGATCATTCGGGTTGATCTCAATCTTTTCCCGAATCTTTCTGACATGCACCATAATTGTATTGGTATTGATCGCCTGTTCATTCCACACGCGCTCGTAAATCTCGTCAGCGCTGAACACTCTGCCCGGATTTTTCATCAGCAGCAGCAAAATCTTGAACTCGATCGGCGTCAGCTTGACCGGGCTTCCGTCCACTGCCACTTCCACCGTATCTTCATTTAACTCGAGGCCGCCAATCACGTGGATGCGGTCGTGATTTTCCTGCTCTGTCACCGCGTCAAGATAGCGCTGATAGCGGCGCAGATGCGAATTTACCCGCGCGAGCAGTTCCATCGTCGTAAAGGGTTTTGTCACATAGTCGTCCGCTCCCATATTCAGCCCCATGATTTTGTCGACCTCCTCCGACTTTGCAGACAGCATGATGACCGGAAACTCATATCCCTTCTCACGTACCTTCATCATCATTGTGATCCCATCCATCCGCGGCATCATGATATCGACGATGGCGAGGTGAAATTCCTCCGACTCAATCTTTTGCAGTCCCTCGAGGCCATCTGCTGCCTGTGACACGCTGTAGCCCTGATTTTTCAGATAAATCTCGATTCCTTCCCGAATTTCTTTATCATCCTCAACAATCAAAATATGATATGTTTCCATGTTCATTCTTTCCCCTTTTCTTGTCGTATCTGTACACGGCTTAATAGTTATAGTATACCACTAATTTTCTGTAATAGGAAATTTTCGGTGAATCCTGCGTCCATAGAATCCTGTGATGCAATCGCCATCTTATAGTAATCCGCCGCCAGCCTGGCAATATCCTGCGCCTGATATTTGCGCGCAGTGTCCATTGCGCCTTGTTTCAGATGACAGCGGGGATTCTGCAGCACCTTATCCAGCATCTCTTCGAATGTTTGTGCTGACATGTCTGTCATAAATCCATTTACACCGTTGACAACAATATCGCTCACGCCGGTCGCCCGCACTGCCAGTACGGGCGTGCCCACCGCCATCGCCTCAAGCAGCACAATCCCCTGTGTCTCCGAGAGCGAGGAAAACAGAAAGAAATCCGAAGCACGACAATAGTTTTTGATTTCCTCATTTGGCACGCGCCCTGCAAAGCAGATTTCTTTTTCCAGACCGAGTCTGGCTGCCAGCTTCCGCAAATGCTTTCCTTCCGGCCCTTCACCTGCCAACGCAAGACGAAAATCCGATTTGCCTTTTGCCCTTTTTCTGGATGCCAGCACCTGAAACAAAAACTCGAGATTTTTCTCCCTGGCAAGCCGCGCTACCGTGCAGAACAAATACTTCACATTTCCATCATTTTCTCCGAGAAGTCTTCTGCGGAGTGCCAGCGCCGCATCCTCATCTGCGTAAAAGCTGTCGTCAGAAATGCCCGTCGAAAGTACTTGAACTAATGTCTGGCACCCAATCTGACATAGATAATCCTGCATCATCGGTGTCGGCGCAAAGACCACATTACAAAATTTCATAAAATGTTTCATATAAAAAGGCACTGCGCTCTGAAAACAAGATGCTTTGATGTAGTGCAAATACTGCTCATATCTTGTATGATAAGTCAGTACAAGCGGGACGTGGTACTTTTGCGACAGGTAGACAGCTGTCCACCCGATCATCATGGGATGATGTACATGAATCACATCAAAATCTCCCTTCACAAATTCCCGCTCGATTCTTCTGTCAAAACTGTCTGGAACCGATGCTCCGTTGACAATCCCTTTGATCAGCGAGCGGTATCGCATGATATTGTGATCCTCCAATTGATCCTGGTACGTGGGCGCAAAAATGGTAACCGAATGTCCTTCTCTGCGCAGTCCATCGCTCAGTCGCTGTATAGAAATCGGCACCCCGCCAATAAACGGCAGATAATTATTTGTCATCATAGCAATCTTCATTGAAAATCCCTCCTAACACGCCATCCGCTCATAAATGAATGTACGCAAAAACAGCATCTCCCAAAAAGTAACCCGCGCCGACAAAGACGAAATTCCACAGAAGCACCCCCAGCGCCGAACTGATACTGTACTTTACGAAATTGATTTTCAGCACGCCCGCCGGAATGGAGATCAGCGTGCGCACCATCGGTATCAGCTTGCCGAGAAATATCCCAAAACAGCCCTTCCGGCGTATTATCTCAAAATTCCGCTCAATAGCCGGGCGCTGTTTGGGAAACCTGTGCAAATATTTTTCCAGCAGCAGGCTGCCGCCAGTATAGCCCAGAAAATATAAAATCCAGCTGCCGATTACCCCCGCCGCCAGTGTGATGACCATAACCCAGAAAAAATTGATATTTCCCTTCGCCGCCCACACCCCGGAGAGCGGCATGATCACACCAGCTGGAAATCCGGGCAGATTCATATACTCCAGTAAAACAATAATAAAAATGGCAATCGCTCCATATTGCGTAAAATAGGAAGTAACGACTTCAAGACTCATAAAAAACACCTTCTTTTTTCCTTTTCTTCTGATAAACTCAGTCTACCAGGCAAAACGAAAAAAGAAGGTGTATGAAATCGAAAGATTTTCTTAAAATTCCTTTATAAAATTTAGAATGTAAATACTGCTGCTGTCAGTGGCGGCAGCGCAAATGTAATATATTGCTCCCTGTTATCGCAAAGACCTTTCTTTGCTTTCAAAACCTTAGGAATCTTATTCCCATTGCCGCCAAATTTCTTGTCATCCGAGTTGAGCAGCAGCTTATACTGTGTATTCATCGGCACACCGACTCTATACTTTGGATACTCCACTGGTGTCATATTGATGACAAAGAGCATGTGCTGTTCGCCATCCTTCGTTCTTCTGACAAAGCTGTAAATGCTGCGCTCTGTGTCATCCGCGTTCATCCACTCAAATCCAAGCCAGTCATTGTCAATCTCATAGAGACAAGGATACTCTCTGTAGATACCCAGCAATTCACTCATGTAATCGTGCATACCCTTGTTGAGCGGCTCCTGCAGCAAGAACCAATCCAGCTCGCGCGCTTCGCTCCACTCGCGCTCCTGGGCAAACTCCTGTCCCATAAACAACAACTTCTTGCCCTCGTGGCCAAACATGAACGTATAGAGGTTTCTCAGGTTTGCATACTTGTCAATTTCGTAACCTGGCATTTTGTTGACCATAGAACACTTCAAATGCACTACTTCATCATGAGACAGTGGCAGAATATAATTCTCAGAACTGTTGTAGCTCATGGCAAACGTCAGTCTGTAGTGGTTGTCCTTCCTAAAATACGGGTCAAGCTTCATATACTCACAGTAGTCATGCATCCAGCCCATGTTCCACTTAAATGAAAATCCAAGGCCGCCATCCTCTGGTGGAGCTGTAACCTTTGGCCATGCTGTCGATTCCTCGGCAATCGTCATAACGCCAGGATGCGCCCCGTGTATCACAGAATTCAGATGCTTGAAAAATTCAATCGCATCAAGATTTTCGTGTCCGCCGTATTTGTTCGGCACCCACTGTCCGGCCTGCTTGCCATAGTCAAGATAGAGCATGGACGCCACAGCATCCACTCTGAGTCCGTCAATATGGAATTCCCTGATCCAGAATAATGCATTGGCGATCAGGAAATTTCTGACTTCATTTTTGCTGTAATTAAATATCTTAGTACCCCAGTCCGGATGCTCGCCAAGTCTCTTGTCCGGATGCTCATACAGGCATGTGCCGTCAAACTCACACAGACCATGTGCATCTCTCGGGAAATGTGCCGGAACCCAGTCAAGAATGACTCCAATGTCATTTTTGTGCAGCAGATCAATGAGATATCTGAAGTCGTCGGGTGTACCATATCTCGACGTCGGGGCATAGTAACCTGTCACCTGATACCCCCAGGATCCGTCAAATGGGAATTCCGCTATGCCCATCAGCTCTATGTGCGTATATGGCATCTCTTTGAGATATTCCACAATTCTGTCCGCAAACTCACGGTAATTGTAAAATCCATCCTCTGTGCCGTCAGGATGCTTCATCCAGGAACCGATATGACACTCATAAATTGCCATAGGCTCCTCGTTCATGTCCTTCTTGTCGCGCTCTGCCATCCACTTCTTATCTGTCCATTTGAAATGATCCAGATCATAAACTCTGGATGCTGTCCCAGGCCGTACCTCCGCATAATTTGCGTACGGATCTGCCTTGTAGAGCCTTCTGCCATCTGGAAGTACCAGCAGATATTTGTACATCTGCCCTTCCTTGACATCCTTGACAAATGCAGCAAAGACCCCGCCTGCACCGAGGCGTTTCATCGGAGCGGCGCTCTCATCCCAGTCGTTAAACTCTCCGATGACATATACCTCTTTTGCATTCGGTGCCCACACTGCGAAGAACACGCCGTCCTCTTTGCCCTTCTTACAGAAGTGTGAGCCCAGTTTTTTGTATATCTCATAATGTGTTCCCTGTCCAAATACATACTGGTCCGCATCAGAGATAAATACAGTTGTGTCCGTGTTGTTCATAAAAATCCTCCATTCTTATTACATAAAGTCCCGTTCCTTGAGAACTATCATGTCCTCGTTGTCATACCTTCTCGCAAAAAGTACATCAACAAAGTTTTTGATTTTTGATTTTTTGGATTTCCAGATTGCCTCATCTATAATGTCGCGTACCTCATCCTTTGTCACCACATGATTGCCGCTCTGCATGTTTGCGATTCTGGTGTAAAGTGCGAGTGTACCCAGCTCATCAATGGAATATTCCAAAGCTAAGGCATAGTTTTTGGCGTAAGCAACGAGCGCGTTGTTGTCCATCTCCATCAGATCGATTCTGATGTTAAAGTAATCCACAATCATCGCCTGCTTCTCCAAAAGCTTTGTAATCTCTTTTTTTGTATCCTCCATGATGACTACGATTCCAAGGTTTTCCTGCGTAAGGCATAAAGACATCTCATACAGCTTCTCCTCACTCATACCATTTGCCTTCTCTATTATAATACCACCATTATTCAATTTCTCAAAGACATCTTTGATATTTCTTTGATTGATTTTTTCACCGGTGATCTTTGCCAGCTTCCCTGAAAAGCTTTCATCTGATGCCTGGTACTCTTTTATCAGGTTTTTCGCCATGCGAATCGTGTCAAGACCGGCATCCCCTGTAATAATAACGTTTCCAATATAAGATGCCAGCGTCATATTCTCAAGTGCATAGATAATCTGCTTCTTAATCTTCTTGGTGACGGCAAAATTCTCAAACAGTGTCTGTTCCTCCGGCGTGAACTCGCGCAGCTCCTCGCGTTTTGCGCCCCTGGCCTCCTTCTTCGTCGTGGCGACAATCTTCTCGGAAAGAGAGCTTAGATCCGCCGTGTTCATCTTGATCTCCTGCGTCTTTAGCGCATCCTCCTTTGCCATCTCCACAATGCTCGCTTCATCCTCGGGATCCAAATCGCGCTCATTGTATTGATACTGTTTTCGACCTGATAATCTCGATGGTCTTCTGTATGCGTTATCCAACTTATCGTATGAGTCTTCCATATATGACTCATCTACGTACCCGCCAACTGCTTCATTGATGCTAAGCTCCTTCGTGTAATCGTCTACATA
>CAMWXE010000025.1 GCA_947178145.1 uncultured Lachnospiraceae bacterium
CATAAATCCCTCTGTTTCAAAACAGGATAACAATATGGATACGTCCGCTATTGAGAATGAACCAGAACAGAGGAATTAGGGCAGAAACACACTGGTGAAAGAGGATTGCGAGATGCAGTCCTTTTTTTGATACAGAAATTTAGGACAATATGAGTATTCTTATGCTCAATATCGTTTGACATCGCTGTTTCCTGGCGATATAATCACAAGCAGCGTCAAATTTTAACTGTGAAAGATATATTGTTTTAGCGTAAATAATATTACGAGGTGCAGTATGTATAACATTGGAATTTGTGATGATGGAGAGAATATTTGTACATCTATTGAAAATATGCTTTTGCAATATGCACAAGAAAAGAATATCCAGGTCGATACCAATATTTTTCCGCTTAATTATATCGTATGTATCAATTGTTTTCAACACACAAGTATGCTATAATTGTGTCCAAAAAGAGTGAATCGAATGCGGTCATCTATTTTATCAGCGGACAATTTATCGTAGAAAGGTGTAGATATGGTATGATTATAACAGTCAGAAATGAGCAGGAAAAAGATTATCGGACTGTCGAAGAAATTACAAGGGCAGCATTTTCCTATCCTGAAAGAATTGAAAGAGGAGGCATTGGCTGTCCCTACGAACACTGGATGGTTCATGAGCTTCGGAAACGCGATGGTATTCCCGCACTAAGTCTGGTTGCGGAGATGGATGATATACAATTGCAGGGTTCGCGGAGCGGTTTTGGCCGCCGCATTGTGGGACACATTATCTGCAGCAAGGCGGAAGTGAGAACCTCCGATGGTGCTATTCCTGTTTTGAATTTTGGACCGCTTAGCGTGCTGCCTGCGTATCAGAGAAAAGGGGTTGGGAAAGCACTTATTAGAAATATGATAGCCAGAGCATCAGAACTGGGTTATGGAGCGATATTGTTTTTCGGAAGACCGGAATATTATCCGCAATTTGGGTTCAAGGAGGCGTCAGTATGGCAGATTACGGATTCAAATGGATATCATCATCCGGCATTTATGGGAATGGAACTGATTCCTGGTTATCTGTCCTGCGCAAAAGGCGGGAAATATTATGAATCAGATCTTTATGATGATGACCTGAACCGCGATCAAGTAAGGGAGTTTGAAAAAATGTTTATCAGCATGGAAGCAAAAACGGAAGATAAAATATTTGAGAAAGGAACGAGCAAATATGGCAGAGATTCATGTGCTGGATGATGCTACAATTGACAAGATAGCGGCCGGAGAGGTGGTGGAGCGGCCGGCCAGTGTGGTCAAGGAACTGGTGGAGAATGCTTTTGACGCAGGGGCGCGTGCTGTCACTGTCGAGATTAAGGACGGCGGGATTGAGTTTATCCGCGTGACAGATGACGGCTCTGGCATCGAGCATGACCAGCTGCGCCATGCTTTTATGCGCCATGCGACGAGCAAAATCAACTCTGTTGTCGACTTGATGAGTCTGTACAGTATGGGATTTCGCGGTGAGGCGCTCTCGAGCATCGCAGCAGTGTCGAAAGTCGAGATCGTCACCAAGACAAAGGCTGACATGACGGGAACGCGCCTCTGCATGGAAGGCGCAAAGGAGACGGCGTTTGAGGAGGTCGGCGCGCCCGACGGCACGACTTTTATGGTGCGCAATCTGTTCTTCAACACCCCCGTGCGGCGCAAATTTTTGAAGACAGCGATGACGGAGGCAAGCTACATCACGGATTTGCTGGAGCATATGGCACTGTCGAGGCCGGAGATTTCGTTTAAATATGTGATTAATGGACAGACGAAATTTTACACGAACGGCGACGGGGACATGAAAGCGATCATCTACCGCATTTTTGGCAGGGATATTGCCAACGAAATGATGGAGTTTCAGGCTGTTGATGGAGATGTCATGCTGGAAGGTTTTCTCGGCAGACCGACCTTGAACCGTGCAAACAGAAATTTTGAGAATTATTTTGTAAACAAGCGGTATATCAAGAGCAAAATCATTTCAAAGGCAATCGAGGAGGGGTATCAGTCCTACATGATGCAGCACAGATATCCGTTCTGTGTCGTACATATTACTGTCCCGACGGAGAACGTGGACGTGAATGTCCACCCGACCAAAATGGAGGTGCGTTTTTCCAACCAGAACAGTATCTACAAGCTGATTGCCGAGAATGTGGCAGATTTTTTATCCCGGCAGGAAATGATACCGGATGCAACGCTTGGACCCGATCAGAAAATCGGCAAAAAGGATAAGAAAACGGAGAAACTAGCGGCACCAGAGCCCTTTGAAAAAGAGCGCAGGCTTGCAGAGGAGCCGGCTGCACAGAAGATATCTTCGGCTCCGAATATTCTGAAAGAGGACAGCGGATACAATGCTTCCCGCGGCAGCAGCTATGACTATGATGGCATTGCGGATAAAAAGGACAACATGGGCGGACTGGTGCAAAGCAATAAGAATAAAAGAGAGGATAGCAGTGACAGCTTTTTTGTGGATAACAGGGAAAAATCTGCATACACCGAGCCCGCGGAAGCAGCTGGGCAGAAAAAGCAAAGCCCTCTTATCGGAAAGATACTGGGTTCACCGCCCAAGGAGACGGACACGAAGAATCTTGGCGTAATCAAATCCAGGGATCAGATTATTGTCGAGAAGCCGGAGCAGCTGAATTTCTTTGACGAGAAGATACTGACGCGGGAGGCAAAGCAGGAATACCGAATTGTCGGACAGGTGTTTGATACGTACTGGATTATTGAGTATCGCGACAAAATGCTGATGATTGACCAGCATGCTGCACATGAAAAGGTGAAGTACGAACAGATATTGAGCAAAGTGGAAAACAATGAGGTCTACACACAGGTATTGACTCCTCCGGTCGTCATCAGCGTCACACCAAAGGAGGCTGCTCTGATTAACAGTTATGCGCAGTATTTCAAGGAACTTGGCTTTGAAATCGAAGATTTTGGCATGAATGCATTTGCGATCAGAGGAGTACCGCTTGACTTGTTCAGTTATAACATTAAGGATTTGTTCGAAGAGGTATTGACTCAAATGGTCGACAGTCCGGTGCGCGGTGTTCCACAGATTATACGGGAAAAAATTGCGTCAATGGCGTGCAAGGCGGCTGTGAAAGGGAACAATTCGCTGACCTATGAGGAGGCGGACAAACTGATTGAGCAGCTGCTGGAGCTCGACAATCCATACAACTGTCCACATGGCAGACCGACAATCATCTCGATGTCAAAATATGAGATTGAGAAGAAGTTTAAACGAATTGTGTGAGACAATCTGGCGATATCAAGAGACTCTGCCGGGTGCAGTCTGGCTGGCGCAGATGTGTGGTCTTAGGAGAGAAGGATTGAGAAAAATGATAAAAACAAACAAAAAATCTCCAATCGAGAAAGAATTGAACAATATAGCACGCAAGGAGGCAAAGCTGACAAAACAGGCAAAACAGTATCAGGCTGCAGCATGGAGGGAAGCACTGGAGCAGAAAATCCCGCCCAAAGGGTACAAAAATCTGCAGGCGGCATTTTGCAAGGCATTTGAACTGATATTCGAGAAGGGAACATGCCTGATTGAGAAGACCTATTCCAAAAACGAAATGGAGAAGGATTTTCAGGTACACGATTACGCTGTTGCGCTGAAAGGCGGAAAGGAAGAACTCCGGCAGTTGAAAGCAGATGCCAGCCGCGGAAATCTCATAAATCTGGCTGTCAGCACAGTGGAAGGTATCGGATTGGGCGTGTTGGGAATCGGACTTCCTGATATTGTACTGTTTCTGTCAGTGATACTCAAAGGCACTTACGAGACAGCTGTTCAATATGGCTTTTCCTACGATACACCAGCAGAGAGAATGTTCATATTGAAGCTACTTGAGGCGTCCATGTCAAAAGGAGAGCAGTGGATTCTCTGCAATGCGGCGGTTGACAATTATTTGGTTTCGGAAAGCGTCTGGCAGGAAATCAAATTTCAGGAACAAATCAGGCAGACAGCGGATGTTTTTGCAGTGGACATGCTGCTTGCCAAGTTTGTGCAGGGGATTCCCATCGCGGGAGTTCTCGGCGGTATCAGCAACCCGGTGTATTACAGGCGCATCCTGAACTATGTGCAGCTGAAATATCAAAAGCGTTATCTGCTGCAAAAAGCATTATCTGCCGCAAAAGAGCAGGATAAAATGAAACAGCGAAATGCAATAACAAAATAAAACAGAGGCGGACATGAACAAACCATTGATCATACTGACCGGTCCGACGGCGGCCGGCAAAACAAAGCTTTCCATAGCGCTTGCAAAGGCCATAAACGGTGAGATTATCTCCGCGGATTCCATGCAGGTCTATAAGCATATGGATATCGGTTCTGCAAAGATCCAGCCAGAAGAAATGCAGGGAGTAAGGCACTACCTGGTTGATATTCTTGAGCCGACACAGGATTTTAATATTGTCCTGTTCCAGAAGTACGCAGGGCAGGCAATCACAGAAATATATGAGAAGGGAAAAATCCCGATTATTGTAGGGGGCACAGGATTTTATATTCAGTCAGTGCTCTATCAGATTGATTTTCAGGAGAGCGATGAGGACACAGCGCTCCGGGCAGAACTGGAACAGCTTGCACAGGAGAAAGGTGTGGCGCATCTTCATAATATGCTGAAAAAATGCGATCCCAAAGCCGCGCAGGAAATTCATGCAAACAATGTGAAACGGGTGATACGCGCCATTGAGTTTTACAGACAGACAGGACGGAAAATTTCCGAACACAACGAGATAGAGCGGGAAAAGAAATCTGCGTATGACTCCCGCTATTTTGTCCTCACAGACAAGCGGGAAAGACTGTATGAAAACATTGACAAACGTGTAGACCTAATGATAGAGGAAGGACTTGTCGATGAGGTAAAGCGACTGATGGACATGGGCTGCAAAAGGGATTCGACCGCCATGCAGGGACTCGGCTACAAGGAAATTATCTCATATCTTGCAGGCGAGATCACGCTGGAGGACGCGGTCTACATCATCAAACGGGATACGCGCCATTTTGCCAAGCGGCAGCTCACATGGTTTCGGCGGGAGAGGGATGTCATTTGGATTGAAAAGGATAAATTTGCATATGATGACGAAAAAATGTTAAACTATATAAAAAAGATGAGTACTGATGTGCTCCGTTGATAAAAGGTTTGCTTATGCATCAGAGCAACGTTCAAAAATATGGAGGGAAATAGAAATAATAATGAAAACAACAAAGGATGAGAACAGGATTACCCAGGATATGTACCAGGAACTTGGAATTTCAGATAAGGTATATCGCTTCAGCAAGGATATTTTGAACAGTTTGAAAGCGCGCTTTGACGAGATTGACCAGACTGCAGAATACAATCAGTTAAAGGTTTTGAAGGCAATGCAGGACAACAAGGTCAGCGAAGCATGTCTGTCAGGAACGACAGGATATGGATACAATGACCTTGGCCGGGAGACATTGGAGGCGGTGTATGCATCTGTTTTTCATGCGGAAGATGCGCTGGTCAGACCGCAGATCACATGCGGGACACATGCGCTGGCGCTGGCGCTTATGAGCAATCTTCGCCCCGGGGACGAGCTGCTCTCGCCAGTGGGAAAGCCTTATGACACGCTGGAGGAAGTGATCGGAATCCGCCCGTCAAGGGGCTCCCTTGCAGAGTATGGCATTTCCTACAGACAGGTGGATTTGCTTGCGGACGGCAGCTTTGACTATGACAATATCCAGAAGGCCGTCAGCGAAAAGACAAAGCTTGTCACCATACAGCGCTCCAAGGGATACCAGACAAGACCCACGCTTTCCGTGGCAGGAATCGGGGAATTGATTGCATTGATTAAGAAAATCAAGCCCGATGTCATCTGCATGGTTGACAATTGTTACGGAGAGTTCGTGGAGCGTATCGAGCCGACAGATGTGGGGGCGGACATGGTTGTCGGCTCTCTGATCAAAAATCCGGGGGGCGGCCTGGCGCCGATTGGCGGCTATATTGCAGGGAGAAAGGATTGTGTTGAAAATGCGGCATACAGACTCACTTCCCCCGGATTGGGCAAGGAGGTGGGGGCTTCCCTTGGCATTCTCAGAGACTTTTACCATGGTTTGTTCCTCGCCCCGACTGTGACAGCGGGCGCGCTGAAAGGAGCCATATTTGCGGCAAATATTTATGAAAAGCTTGGATTTAAAGTTGTTCCTGACAGCACGGAATCGAGGCATGACATTATACAGGCTGTTGAGTTTGGCTCGGCGGAAGGTGTGATTGCGTTCTGCAGGGGAATACAGGCGGCAGCTCCCGTTGACAGTTTTGTGACACCGGAACCATGGGATATGCCAGGATATGACAGCCAGGTCATCATGGCGGCAGGGGCATTTGTGTCAGGTTCCTCGATTGAGCTCAGCGCGGATGGTCCGATAAAGCCCCCGTATGCGGTATATTTTCAGGGCGGACTCACCTGTGAACACGCACAGTTTGGCATCATGAAGACACTTCAAAGTGTGGTCGACGCAGGTATTGTCCAGATTTAAAAAAAGTATAAAATTTTTCATAAAATTTTCCAAAACAGGAAATATGTCGAAAAAAAACTAATCTTTTTTATGTACAGACTTGATTTAGTGTGGTAAGATAACTAAATGGAGAGCAAGGCGTACAATACATGAGCCTTTTTAAAGAAATATATGCAAAGGATGAGCTGCCTTATGACAAATTTATGAGGCTTGGACCGGAAAGTCTTTCGGATGCCGAGCTTCTTGCTATTATGCTCAGAACCGGGACGAGAGAGAAGACGCCCATTGAGCTTGGCCGGGACATTCTCAAACTGGCCGGTGAGGGAAGGGGACTTCTGGGGCTGTATCACTTCAATATCAGGGACTTGATGCAGATACCGGGAATCGGAGAGGTCAAGGCAGTGCAGCTGCTGTGCATTGCGGAGATTGCAAAGCGGACGTCAAATATGCAGGCAAGACCGGATCTGACCTTTGATAAGCCGGAGACAGTAGCGGCCTATTATATGGAGAGAATGCGTCACAGGGATACCGAGCAGCTTTTGCTGGTACTTTTGGATGCCAGGCGGCATATCGTGCAAGAGTCCGTCCTGTCGACTGGCACGTTCAATTCGACATTGATCTCGCCGAGAGACATCTGCATCAGGGCGATGCGCAACGAGGCATCCTATATTGTAATCCTGCATAACCACCCAAGCGGCGATCCGACACCCAGCAGACAGGATGTGCTGGTGACACAGAAGATAAAGGAAGTATCCGATTTAGTTGAAATTCCGTTGCTGGATCATATCATCATTGGGGACAACAGATATACCAGTTTTATTCAAAAAGGACTTTTATGAGAAACAGAAAGGAGTTGTTATGTTGGCTAACAACGCATTTGGTATCGATCTGGGTACCAGAACAATCAAGATTTACAACGCTCACAGTGACAATGTTATTGTCGAGAAAAATATGATTGCAATTGAGGACAAGAAAAACTTATTTGCATACGGTGATTCCGCATTCGAAATGTTTGAGAAAGCGCCGTCTAATATCGAAATTTCCTATCCGCTGTGCAACGGTGTTATTGCGGATATTAAAAATATGCAGCTGATTCTCAAGAATTTTATACTGGACTGCAACAAGGGTTCTGTGAAGCCCGCGGAGTTCTACATCGCGGTTCCTTCTGATATCACTGAGGTGGAGAAGCGAGCGTTTTCAGACCTGGTAAAGGATGCGAATATCAAGGCAAAGAAGATACTGCGCGTTGAGAAAGCTGTGGCAGACGGATTGGGACTTGACATTGATGTCAAGAATGCGCAGGGGATCCTTGTTGTCAACGTTGGCTTTCACACGACAGAAATCTCGATTCTTTCGCTGGGAGGCATTGTGCTCAGCCGCCTGATCAAAGTGGGCGGACAGAAGTTTGACGAGTCGATCAAGAACGCGATCCGCAAGGAGTTCAGCCTGATTGTCGGCAGCAAGACAGCAGAAAATGTCAAAATTGACCTGCGGGAGCTTGAGGAGGATAATCGAAAAGCAGTTGTATATGGGCGGGATATTGTGACAGGACTTCCTATGGAGAAGGAGATACCGACAGACTTGGTGAGCGAGAGCATGCTGGAAAACTTTAATGTAATCATTGACAATATCAGGGTTATTCTGGAGAGAACGCCGCCAGAACTCTCCGCCGATATTTTCCGGCGGGGTGTGTATCTGACAGGCGGCGCATCACAGGTAGCACACCTTGCGGAGCTGATCGCAAAAGGAACTGGTCTTAAGGTGAATGTCAGCGAAAATCCTGTGTCAGGTGTTGCGCTTGGACTTGCGAAGATCATCAAAGACGATAACTATAAATCAGTTGCTTATCTTGAAGGAATGGGGCGCTAGTATTCATGAGTCCAGTGATAAAGAGAAAGAGGGACAAGTTCTCTATTCCAAGCAAATACCTGCTGCTGATTTTGACTTGTGTCTGTGTGGCGCTCATGGCTGTGACATTTTTTACGGATTATTCCGCATCGCCTCTGAACAAATTGGTTGGCTATGTCGTAATTCCCTTTCAGAATGGAGTCAGCCGCATCGGTACATGGATATCGGTGAGAATGGATGAGCTTGGTGAACTCAGGATTGTTCTACAGGAAAACCAGGAACTCAAACAACAAATTGATGAACTGACTGTCCAGAATACACAGCTTCAGCAGGACAAATATGAGCTGAATAACCTTCGGGAATTGTACAAACTCGACGAACAGTACAGTGGATATGAGAAGGTAGGCGCCAGAATTATAGCCAGGGACAGCGGGAATTGGTTTCATTCTTTTACGATCAATAAGGGAACAGACGACGGGCTTGCGGTCGATATGAATGTGATTGCAGGCGGCGGACTTGTTGGAAGAATAGTCGACATTGGTTCCAACTGGGCAAAGGTAAATGCGGTGATTAATGATGATTCCAATGTCAGCGGCATGGTTCTTGCAAGTTCAGACAACCTTATGGTGCAGGGATCCCTTCAGCTCATGGAAGAAGGTGTGATCGGTTTTGGGCAGCTCAATGACTCGCAGAACAGGGTTGAGGTTGGGGACAAAGTTGTCACTTCCAATATTAGTGACAAATATCTGCCAAGTATTCTGATCGGTTATATCAGTGAGATTGAACAGGATGCCAACAATATTACAAAGTCGGGTAAGATTACGCCAGCGGTTGACTTTGAACATCTTGAGGAGGTACTTGTCATTTTGAAAACAAAGCAGCAGATAAAGGATTAGCAGGTTCATGAAGAGAAATATCATATTGTTTTTTGTAATATTGTGTGGATTTGTCCTTCAGACAACACTATTCCAGGCGTTAAGTTTTGGAGGGATCTCTCCCAATATATTGATTATTATCACAGTTTCCTATGGGTTTATGCATGGCAAGAAATATGGTATGGTCGTGGGCTTTCTATGCGGGCTGTTGATGGACATTTTTTATGGAAATGTTCTTGGATTTTATGCGTTGGTCTATTTGTACATAGGAGCAGCCAACGGTGTATTCCACAGTATATTTTACCAGGATGACATTAAGCTGCCGCTGGTGCTGATTCTTGCAAGTGACTTTGCCTATTCCTTTACCTGTTATGTGCTGTTGTATCTTTTGAGGGGAAGATTTAATTTTCTTTTTTATCTAAAAAATATTATAATACCTGAGGTTGTTTATACAATCTTTGTTACAGTGTTTATATATCCATGTATCTTGTTGCTGAACAGGACAGAAGATGATGTTGAAAGAGGTGACAATAAGGTTGTTTAAAAGAATTGGCGAAGGATTGTATAATCTGATCACTTCCAGATTGCTGCTGTTGTTTATTGTATTTGTTGGCATGGCAGTAGTTTTGATCTATAGGTTGTTTGACTTACAGATTGTCAATGGAGAATCGTATGTGGACAACTTTCGCCTGATGATACAGAGAGAACGCATTACAGAAGGGACACGTGGAAATATCTATGACAGGAATGGAAATCTGCTTGCGTACAATGAGCTGGCCTATTCTGTCACAATAGAGGATGTGTACGAATCTGGCTCTACCAGAAATGAAAAATTGAACGAGACGCTCTACAAACTAATTCATATGATTGAGGATAACGGAGACAGCATTGTCAGCGATTTTAACATTATTCTGAATGATAATAATGATTATGAATTTACTGTTGAAGGAACAAGGTTGCTTCGATTCAAAGCTGATGTGTATGGCTGCGCTACATTAGATAGTCCCAAGTTTAAATATTACATGAGAAATGCCTCTGCACAGGAAATCATAGATTATCTTGTGGAGCGTTTTAGTATAGGCGCTATTCGGCCGGGAGAGGATGGTGATCGAACATTTTTTCCAGGGGAGGGTTATACCAAGAAGGAAATTCTCCAGATGGTTACACTTCGATACCAGATGAATTTATACAGTTTTCAGCGGTATATTCCAACAACAGTCGCCACAGATGTGTCACAGAAGACAGTTGCTGTAGTTATGGAGAATATATCTGAGCTGGAGGGCGTTGCCATTGAGGAGGATATGATCCGGAGATATAACTATCCATACTATTTTTCCCATATCCTTGGCTATACTGGCAAGATTTCTTCCGAGGAGCTTGTGACACTTTCGGAGCAGGATGACAGCTATACGATGAATGATACTGTTGGAAAAGGTGGAATCGAGCAGGTTATGGAACTGGAACTTCAGGGGAAAAAGGGTTCCGAAACCATTTATGTAGACAATCTGGGAAAGGTTATTGCTATCACAGACATTATCGAGGCGCAGGCTGGCAATGATGTGTATCTGACGTTGGATAAGGACCTGCAGGTAGCGATTTATAAAATATTAGAGCAGAAGCTCGCAAGTATTATTGTCTCCAAAACCAGAAATATTTACAATTATGATCCGCTCAAGTCTGCATCACGTCAGGATATTATTATTCCGATTGATGATGTGTATTTTGCCCTGATTGACAATAATGTGATTGATATCAATCACTTCACAGAGGAAAACGCCTACGATACCGAGAAGGAAGTTTATCAGATTTTCCTTGAAAAGCAGGCAAGTGTTCTTGCATCAATCGAGGAGGAGCTTTCTGTTACAAAGACGCCTTACAACAAGTTGACAAAGGAGTTCAAAAACTACGAAAGCTATATCGTTTCCATGCTTACAGAGAAAGGTGTTCTGGTCAGTTCATCCATCAACAGGAACGATCCGACCTACATTGCATGGACGACAGAAGAAGTCATAAGCCTGAATGAATATTTGACTTATGCAATTGCGCAGAACTGGATTGATGTCACGAAGCTTTCTGTGGAGTCACAGTATTCCGATTCGACAGAAGTGCTGGAAAGTATGATACAATATATTACTGAAAATTTGCAGAACAATATCCGGTTTTCCAAGAAAATGTACCAGTATATGATTACCAATCAGACAATCACAGGCAGACAAATCTGTATGCTGCTGTGGGAACAGGATCTGATCACTGTTGAGGAGAGCAAGATCACGGCACTGAAAAACGGATCTGCCAATCCATATAATTTTATGCTGGATATGATACGTACATTACAAATTACACCAGCACAACTGGCGCTTGATCCCTGCAAAGGTTCCTGTGTTGTGACAGATGTCAACACAGGGGAGGTGCTTGCACTGGTATCTTATCCGGGATATGATATCAATAAACTGGCAAACGGCGTAGATGCAGAGTATTTTGCGAAGCTGCAGGCAGATTTGTCTGTGCCACAGTGGAGTGCTGCCACACAGCAGGAAACTGCGCCAGGTTCCACATTTAAGATGGTATCTGCTGTTGCTGCCATGGAGGAAGGTGTCGTTTCGTCGTTGAGCGAAACAATCGCCTGTCACAGTGTCTTTGACAAGATCGAGCCTCCGATTCGATGCTGGTCCTCTGTTGGACATGGTTCCATGAATCTGTCAAATGCGATCGCAAACTCATGTAATGTGTACTTCTACGAGATTGGATACAGGCTTGCGCAGGATGATAATGGCTACAATGATGAATATGGACTTTCGAGGCTTGAAAAATATGCAGATCTGTTTGGACTCACAGAGAAATCAGGGATCGAGATTACAGAGTCCGAACCGAAATTTTCTGATGAATACATTGTTCCATCGGCAATTGGGCAAGGTTCTAACAACTATACAACGGTAGGACTTGCAAGGTATCTTACAGCTGTTGCGAATAGTGGTACTGTGTATAAACTAAGTATTTTGGACAAGTTGACAGATTCGAAAGGAAATTTGCTTGAGGATTATACCCCGGAGATAAGAAACACGATTGATATTGATGCCAGCATATGGAATGCCATTCATACTGGAATGCGAACAGTGGTGGAAAACAAAACTTATTATAAGGATTTAACAGTAAATGTTGCCGGGAAAACTGGTACAGCACAGGAGGGACGGAACCGCACCAATCATGCGGTATTTCTTAGTTATGCACCCTATGAGGATCCTGAGATATCAGTAACAGTGCGTATTGCATATGGGTATAGCTCAGATTACGCAGCACAGACTGCAAGGGATGTATATAAATATTACTATGGTCTGGCAGAGGAAGATGAGCTTTTGACAGGTACAGCAGCAGTTCCTGAGTCTGTCAGTGGAACACAACAAGACTAAGAGCAGCATCAAAAAACAAAAAAGGAGCAAATGTGAAAAATTCAGTTATTTTAAAGAGTTTTCCGAATGGTATATCGGTTATTATGGACAGTGCCATTTCATTTGAAGATTTGCTGGAGAATATTGCAGTAAAATTCAGAGAGGCAGACGGCTTCTTTAAGGACGCATCCGTGGCAATATCTCTGGAAGGCAGAGAACTGACTGAGGATCAGGAAAGGGAAATACTGGATGCGATCACACAGAATTCGCGTTTGAATATACTGTGCCTTATAGGAAAAGATGAGGAGAAAAATCTTAAGTTTCTCGGTGTACAAAACCATCTGAACTTTCAAGAGGATGAGAACAGCGGACAGTTTTACAGAGGAACGCTACAGGAAGGGGCATGCATAGAGACGGAACACAGTATTATCATTCTGGGCGATGTCTGCGAGGGAAGCAGCGTATATTCCAACAAAGATATTGTGATCCTTGGCGCTCTCAGAGGTGATGCTTACGCTGGGGCCGGTGGAAATAATAATCATTTTGTTGTAGCGCTCGATATGAAGCCTAATATTCTTCAGATTGGTGACCTTGTGTATAGCGGTCAGCCACAGAAAACTTCAAGATGGGGCTTTCACAAACAGCCCCAGGCCGTACCAAAGATTGCCTACACATATAATGGTGTTGTGCAGATGGAATCTATTACAAAAGAATTGCTGGACAGCTTTACTCTGTAAGGAGCAATAGCAGAGTGTCCAGAGGACCATTATTTGTAATGGAGGATTATTCCTATGAGTGAAGTAATTGTCGTTACATCAGGAAAAGGCGGTGTGGGTAAGACCACCACATCTGCAAACGTAGGAACGGGTCTGGCAGAAATGGGGAAAAGTGTCGTTTTGATCGATGCCGACATAGGACTTCGAAATCTGGATGTCGTGATGGGGCTGGAGAACCGCATTGTATATAATCTTGTCGATGTGATTGAAGGCAACTGTCGATTAAAACAGGCATTAATCAAGGACAAAAGACATGCTGGTCTGTTTCTCATGCCAGCGGCACAGACAAGGGATAAAAACAGTATTACGCCAGGACAGATGGTCAAGCTGATAGACAGTTTGAGGGAACAGTTTGACTACATAATACTGGATTGCCCGGCTGGCATTGAACAGGGATTTCAAAATGCAATCGCTGGCGCGGACCATGCAATCGTTGTGACAACACCAGAGGTCTCTGCCATCAGAGATGCAGATCGAATTATTGGACTGCTTGAGGCAAATGAGATCAAAAAAGTAGATTTGGTCTTGAACAGACTGCGACAGGATTTGATACGCCGAGGCGAGATGATGACGGTTGATGATGTACTTGACATATTAGGGCTTCCGCTCCTTGGAGTAGTGCCTGACGATGAAAACGTTGTGATCGCAACCAATCAAGGGGAACCGTTGGTAGGCAAAAACTCAGATGCAGGACAGGCGTTCTACAATATATGCAGACGTCTGGAGGGAAACGAGGTTCCGATCAGGGATTTTGGAAAGAATATTACGATCTGGACAAGATTCTCAGGGTTATTCAGAAGAAATCTACAGGAGGAGCGCGCATGAGTTTATTTTCTATTTTTAAAAGAAAAACATCCAGTCAGATTGCCAAAGACAGACTGAAAATTTTACTGATCTCGGACAGAGTCAATTGCTCTCCGGAGATGATGGAACTGATTAAGAATGATATTGCACAAGTGATATCAAAGTACATGCAAATCGATGCATCCAGCATGGAGGTTCAGATTGCCAAGACGGGAACCTCTGCAAGAAATGGTAAAAAGATGCCTGTTCTATATGCGAATATCCCCATACTGGATCTTCGCAGTTGATGTTTGGAAAAGGGATGTTAGGAAAGACAGGGAAAGGGAAAATGCTTAGAAAGTATAGAGTACGAGACTATGATTTCAAATTGATATTTTTGCTGGCAGCTGTTACGGTTATCGGAATATTGGCAATCGGCAGTGCGCGACCGGAGTATCAGAATAGACAGATTCTGGGATTTGTCATGGGTTTATTTATTATGATTGTGCTTTCGTTTTTTGATTATTCCTTTTTCCTGCGCTTTTACTGGATAATCTATGCATTGAATATCGCTTTTTTGCTGATGGTCGTCTTGTTTGGAAAGGAAGTAAATAATGCCAAACGCTGGCTTGAAATTGGAGGAATACAGTTTCAACCGTCGGAGCTTACCAAGATTATGCTTATTTTGTTTTATTCACAGTTTCTTCTGAAGCATCGGGAAACTTTGAATTCCCTGAAAAACATAGCAGTGATAATCTTATTGTTGTTACCGCCGCTGTATCTGGTATATGATCAGCCGGATATGTCTACCAGTATTGTTATTGCACTGATATTCTGTGTTGTGTGGTATGTGGGCGGATTGAGTTATAAATTTATATTTGGGACGCTTGCAGTATCTGTTCCTACAGCGGTTGTTCTTTTTATCATGATTCTGCAGCCGGAACAGTCTATTATTAATAACTTTCAGCAGCGGCGTATTCTCGCGTGGCTTGAGCCGGAAAAATACGCGCAGACGACAGCCTATCAGCAGACCAATGCGATCATGGCAATCGGTTCCGGACAGTTGTGGGGCAAAGGTCTGAATAACACGATGATCTCTGTCAAGAATGGCAATTTTGTGTCGGAGCCACAGACGGACTTCATTTTCACGATCGTAGGTGAGGAACTTGGGTTTGTGGGTGGCTGTGCCGTAGTGATTCTGCTATTTCTTATCACACTGGAGTGTCTGAATGTGGCAAGAAAGGCAAAAGATCTGGCGGGAACCTGTATTGCATCCGGAATGGCGGCGCTTGTCGGTTTTCAGAGTTTTGTCAATATAGCAGTCGCAACAGGACTCTTTCCGAATACGGGAGTGCCGCTTCCGTTTGTGAGTTATGGCCTTACGTCGCTGGTGAGTCTGTATATAGGAATGGGGATTGTACTAAATGTACGATTGCAGTGTGTTAGAAAATACAATAATTAAGCGAAAAGTTAGTCAGGTTGCACAAAGTCAGGTAAAAATGTTAAATTTTTTTGAATTAAATGATAAAAATATAGATTTTTAGCAGCAAAAGGGTTAGAATATATTTAGATAAATAATTGACAAAGGAAGGTGCATAGACTATGAATATTGCGTTAATCGCGCATGACGGAAAGAAAAAATTAATGCAGAATTTTTGTATAGCTTACAGAGGTATTTTAAGCAAAAATGAGCTGTACGCGACAGGGACGACAGGCAGATTAATAGAGGAGGTAACCAATCTCAATATTCATAAATATTTGGCGGGACATCTGGGAGGAGAACAGCAAATCTGTGCACAGATTGAACACAACCAGATGGATCTTGTAATATTTTTGAGAGATCCTTTGAACTCCAAATCCCATGAACCAGATGTGAACAATGCGGTGAAGCTTTGCGATATTCACAATATACCATTAGCAACGAACCTTGCATCAGCAGAATTGCTGATCAGGTCATTGGACAGAGGAGATTTGGATTGGCGTGAAATGTATAAATAAATTTAGCAGGATATTAGGCATTATCCTGACTTCTCTTGCATTGACATCAAGTCTCGCAGGTTGTGGGGCAAAGGAATACACGTTCGCATACGACAGAGACAGAAACAATTCAAGCTTTTCTGTCACATCCCATACACAGGGAAAGACAGTGGACGCGTTTGCGTCAGGCTTATGTGTCACGGCGGGTGATGTCTCAGCAGATATAGATGTTGATATGTCTCAGGCGACAGCAGCAGGATTATTCGATCTTTCTTCCGGCCAGGTTATTTATGCAAAGAATGTGCATGAGAAGTTAAATCCAGCAAGCCTTACCAAGATTTTGACAGCACTGTGCGCTTTAAAATACGGAAATCAGGATGATATGCTCACCGCGACAGAAAATGTACTGATAAGTGAATCAGGTGCTGTAAAGCTTGGCCTTACAGCAGGAGATACGATGACGATGGATCAGGCGCTTTATACGCTGCTGCTGAAATCGTCAAACGATGTGGCGATTATGATTGCAGAGCACATAAGTGGAAGCGTTGAGGAATTTGCAAAGCTGATGAATGACACCGCAAACAGTCTTGGCGCGACGAACAGCAATTTTGTCAACCCGCATGGACTGACAGACCCCAATCATTATACGACAGCATATGATTTATATCTGATCTGTAATGAAGCTGTAAAATATGATAAGATTGTGGAGATTATTCAAACGCCAGCCTATACTTCAGTATATCATGATGCAAACGGCAAGGACAAATTTATTGATGTGGCAAATTCTAATGCATATATCAAGGGCGAGATCCCTGCCCCAAATAATGTGACTGTGATTGGCGGAAAAACCGGAACAACAAATGCAGCGGGAAACTGTCTGATTCTGTATGCAAAAGATCTTTCGGGAAATCCGTATATCTCCATTATTCTGCAATCAAACGATAGGACAACAATGTACACAGAGATGACAGATTTATTAAGTGAAATTACGTAATGGTATCTGCAGCATCATATTTTTTTATCAATATTGTAAGTTAGAGTTGTTTTTTCTTTTGGATTCATCTATAATTAGATTAATGGATTTATTCAATTACATTAAAGATATGAATTTTAGGAGGTATTGCTTATGGTGCAGCTTATTGTTGGAAAAAAGGGAAAAGGCAAGACAAAATTTATTCTGGATATGGTTAATAAAGAGGTGGCCAATGCATCTGGAAACATTGTATATCTTGATAAAGGCAATGATCATATGTATGAGCTGAATAACAAGGTAAGACTTATCAATGTGAGGGATTATGGGGTGGCCAATGCAGACGAATTTGTTGGCTTCATTCGCGGCATCGTTTCTCAGGATCATGATCTGGAACAGATTTACTTTGATGGATTTTTAAAGATTTCTTGTCTTGAGGGAACAGATCAAGTCGAAGAAGTAATTCATAAGCTGGATTCCATTAGTGATACATACGGATTTAAGGTAGTTGCAAGTATTTCGCTGGACGAGTCAGAGTTGTCTGAGAATTTAAAATCAAAGGTACTCGTTGCTCTGTAATATTTGAAACGGATTATATATTGAATTGAATAGGAAGCCTCGGGAAATTTACCGGGGCTTTTTTGTAAGGAGAATTATTTTAGTGGCATCTGAAAGACGTCAGGCACATAGAAAACAATTGAATAAATCAGGTAGAACCATGAACCGAATAGAGCTTGCGATATTTGGTGCGATGACAGTTTACATTATAGCCGTTATCATCACATATATGAAGATGGAACCAATTCAAGGCTATGAGATTCAAATGGGTTCCTTATTTGTATCAAAGACGTATACAGGAATTGCAATACGTCAGGAAGAACTTCTGCAGTCCGCATATACAGGTTTTATTAATTATTTTGTCAGGGAAGGAGAGCGTGTGTCTTCGAGGGATACCGTGTATTCTGTCGATGAAAGCGGAAAGCTGGCTTCTTTGTTGAATGCAGGTGATATGGGGGATGCATCATATACGGATGATGAGCTGAAAGAGTTTCGCTCAGAAGTGATCCAGTATGACAGAGGATTTGACAGTAAGGATTTCAATAGCGTATATGATTTTAAGTATAGTATTGAAGGTTCTGTCATGAAACTGGTGAATATCAGCATGAATGAGAGTCTGGAGACGCTGAATCAATCCAACTTAGGAGGAGTGGTCGCTCTGTGTACAGCAGGCAAAACAGGTTATGTTGTATATAGTACAGATGGCTATGAGACATTGACACCTGATCAGATTACGTCTGAGATGTATGACCAGTCAAAATACGAGAAAAGCAGAATCAATAATAATGATTTAATTGAAAAAAATGCTGTCGTTGGAAAGCTGGTGACAGATGAGAATTGGTCTCTGATAATACCGGTTGAGGCGGACAGGGCAGCAGAGCTCGAGGAGGCGGAGTATGTTGAGGTGAAGTTTATCAAGACACAGGAAAGTTCCTGGGGGCAGGTGGTCATTCATCATCTCGCAGATGGCGATTATGCAGAGTTAATTTTCAACAATTCCTGTGTCTCTTTCTGCACAGATCGTTTTGTTGATATCGAGCTTGTCGGGAGCGATAAACAGGGACTAAAGATACCAGTTTCCGCCATTGCCGAGAAAGAATTTTTTATTATTCCAGCTGATTATATGACGAAGGGCGGATCCAATGGAAATTATGGGGTCTTGAAAGAGAAGGCCGATGAAAATGGCAATCTGGTAAACGAATTTATAGAGACTACCGTTTATAGCTCTAACGAGGAGGAGTTTTATGTCGATAACACGGATTTGAAGGTTGGTGATTATATCTGCAAAATGGATTCTACAGAGAAAATGGCGATTAGCAAGTCAGGAACATTAAAAGGGGTCTACAACATGAATAAGGGATATGCAGATTTTAAGCAGATTACAATATTGGACCAAAACGATGAGTATGCGATTGTCAGCTCAAACACCCAGTATGGTCTCACTGTATATGACCGAATCGTGTTGGACGCGTCGAGTGTGAGTAATAATGATTTTATATATAATTAATTGGGGGTTTTTATGGAAGGTGTATCAATAGAAGAAAATATAAAAGTGGTAAAAAATGTGATTGCTGCAGAGTGTCAGAAATCCGGAAGATCGCCGGAGGAGGTGACATTGATTGCCGTCAGCAAGACAAAACCTGTGGAACTGCTCAGGGAAGCATATGAATGTGGTTGTCGGGATTTCGGAGAAAATAAAGTTCAGGAACTTCTTGAGAAGTATGAAGCTTTGCCGAAAGATATCAGATGGCATATGATTGGACATCTTCAGAGAAACAAGGTTAAATATATTGTGGATAAGGTTTATCTGATACACAGCGTGGATTCTTTGCGGCTGGCAGAGGAAATCAGCAAGGAAGCGGTCAAGAAAAACGTATGCGTGAATATATTAGTGGAAGTCAATGTGGCAAATGAGGAGACAAAGTATGGAACAACATGCGAGGAAGCAATACAACTTGTGCAGGATATTACAAAATTACCCAATATTCGCGTAAAAGGCTTAATGACAATAGCGCCTTTTGTAGAAAATGCTGAAAAGAATAGACCAATTTTTAGTAAATTAAAGAAAATATCGGTTGACATTATGGACAAAAACATTGATAATATAATTATGGAAATTTTATCTATGGGTATGACAGGTGACTACGCAGTAGCCGTGTCAGAGGGTGCTACTTGTGTCAGAGTAGGAACCGGTATCTTCGGAGTAAGGCAGTATGCCGTAGAGAAAGGGATGTAACTATGGGAGTAATGGACAAGTTTTTAGACGCACTGCATTTGAACAGCGAGGAAGACGACTATGATGATGAGGACGATTTCTATGATGAAGGCGAGATCGTAGCAAATACAGTCAGAAAACCAATGAGAATCGTCCATGAGGAAGAAGATGACTATGATGAACCGATAGAGAAGCCGAGAAAACAGTCACAGAAAGTAACCCCTATTAGAGCTGTCAAGCGTGCACCTGGAAATGGCATGGAGGTATGTGTGATCAGACCTAATAGTATAGAAGATGCAAGAGAGATTACAGAGACACTTCTTGCGAATCGCACTGTTGTATTGAATTTAGAAGGACTTGACGTCTCAATCGCACAGAGAATCATTGATTTTGCATCAGGCTCTACCTATGCGATCAATGGAAATCTTCAGAAAATTTCTAATTACATATTTATTATCACGCCTGCTTCTGTCGATATATCGGGGGATTTTCAGGAGATTTTGTCAGGAACATTTGATGTTCCAATCTCGCGCGGTGTAATTTAAGATTTGGGAATAATGAAGGAGAGCTTCCCGAGTGCATTATTTAGGCAAAAAGCGAAGCTTTTTGGAATCGAGTGCGCTGCACTCGATTTTTTACATTACATTAAGTTGGAGGATGACATGTCACAGAGATTAACAATTAATCTGAACAATAAACCTATCTATGATATTGTATATGAACAGGATTTTCAGAATTTGGCGGAGGAGCTGGAGAGATTTGAGATTCGTGAGAAGAAGCTATGTATTATCACGGATTCGAGAGTAAAAGGATTTTATGCGGATGAGGTATGCAAGATTCTGCAAGACTGCTGCAAGGAAGTTTTTGTCTATGCTTTTCCCGATGGAGAGCAAAACAAAAATCTGGAGACTGTAAAGAATATTTATGAATATTTGATACAAAATAAGTTTGGACGCAAAGATATGCTTTTGGCGCTTGGCGGCGGCGTGGTAGGTGATACAACAGGATTCGTAGCAGCCACTTATTTAAGAGGTGTTGATTTCGTGCAGATACCAACAACACTGTTAGCACAGGTAGACAGCAGTATTGGAGGCAAAACTGGCGTGGATTTTGACCAGTACAAGAACATGGTAGGCGCTTTTTATATGCCTAAGCTCGTATATATGAATGTATCGACACTCAAGACGCTTGATGACAGGCAATACTACTCTGGAATGGGTGAAGTTTTAAAACACGGTCTGATTAAGAGTGCTTCGTTTTATGAGTGGATCATAGAGAATATGTACGAGATTCATGACAGAAATCTTGATACACTGGAGGACATGGTATATAAAAGCTGTACCTGCAAGAAGATTGTGGTGGAGAAAGATCCGACTGAAAAAGGGGAACGTGCAATCCTGAATTTTGGCCATACGATTGGCCATGCAATTGAAAAGGCGAAAAATTTTGAGCTGATGCATGGTGAATGTGTCGCGCTTGGCTGTGTTGCGGCTTCGTATATTTCCTGGAAAAGAGAACTTCTTTCCAAGGATGAGTATTACGAGATTCGAGATATGTTTGTGCCCTTTAATTTGCCGATTTCAATAGAAGATATCAATCCAGAAGAGATTTATGAGTTGACAACCTCTGACAAAAAGGTAGAGGGAGATAAGATTAAATTTATTCTCTTGAAAAAAGTAGGAAAAGCGATGATCGATACCACTGTTACAAAGGAAGAGATAATCGCTGGAATTAATGAAATCTATTTTACGGACGAGGATTGGGACGAATAGGAAATGAATAAGAAGAAAAAAATACGACTGGCAGGCGATGTATTGCTCGTACTTCTGCTGATAGCAGTCGATCAGACAACAAAATATTTTGCAGTTACAAAACTCATGAATCAAAAACCGTGGGTGGTTTGGGAGGGTGTGTTTGAACTGCACTATCTTGAAAATCGCGGTGCTGCGTTCGGTATGCTTCAAGGGCAAAAGATATTTTTTGTGCTGATCGCTGTCATTATTCTTGCTGTCATAGTGTATGTCCTGATCAAGATACCGTATCAAAAGATGTATACCAAACTGCATATCACACTAGTCTTTATTGCGAGTGGAGCGATTGGAAATCTGATTGACAGGATACAGTATGATTATGTTGTTGATTTTCTGTATTTCAGTCTGATCAATTTCCCAATCTTTAATGTGGCAGATATCTATGTGACGCTTTCCTCCATTTATCTGGTGATTTTGCTTTTGTTTGTGTACAAGGAATCTGATTTGGAATTCTTGACATTTCGAACAGAAAAATTCCGCAATATAAAATGAGTGGTAGCGTTATATGAATGAAGTCGTTTTTGAAATATTACCCGAGATGGAAGAGGAACGAATCGACAAGTGCATTTGTAATTATATGGAAAATTTGTCTCGAAGTTATGTACAGAAGGTGATAAAAGACGGAAATGTATTTGTAAATGATTCCCTGGTCAAGGCAAATTACAAGGTAAAGGTTGATGATCGGGTAAAGTTTATCATACCAGATTCTGTAGAGCCAGATATTCCGGCACAGGATATTCCACTGGATATATTGTATGAAGATGCGGATTTTCTGATTGTCAATAAACCAAAAAATATGGTGGTGCATCCAGCACCTGGACACTATGAAGGAACGCTTGTCAACGCCGTTATGTATCACTGCAAAGGAGCACTTTCCGGCATTAATGGGGTGATGCGCCCGGGAATTGTTCATAGAATTGATAAAGATACAACTGGATCCATTATTGTCTGCAAAAATGATGAAGCGCACAATGCGATTGCAGAACTGCTCAAGACACATGATATTACCAGAAAATACAGGGCTATCGTATACGGAACCATGAAGGAAGAGCAGGGGACGGTGAATGCACCAATCGGACGTCATCCCAATGACCGCAAAAGAATGGCAATCAATGAGAAAAATGGTAAGCGTGCTGTGACGCACTACAGAGTGTTGGAACAGTTCGATCAGTATACATATATTGAGTGTCAGCTGGAGACCGGCAGAACGCACCAAATCAGGGTTCATATGGCGAGTATTGGCCACCCGCTGCTTGGGGATACTGTATATACAAGCCGAAAAGCACCTTTTCATTTAGAGGGACAGGTTCTTCATGCGATGACAATAGGCTTTGTCCATCCTGGAAGCGGGAATTATGTCGAGTTTGAAGCGCCTTTGCCGGATTATTTCGAAAAGCTTCTGAACGTAATCCGGGGAACATAAAGTGATTGAATTTTTGATGTATACAGGATATAATAATAGTAACAGGACAGTCAGAATGGAGGGATTATTATGAATACGATCATTACAATCGGTCGTCAGTTTGGTTCCGGAGGACATGAGATTGGCGAGAAGCTTGCTAAGCATTATGGGATTCAGTGCTTTGATAAAGAGCTGCTTTCGAGGGCGGCAAAGGAGAGCGGGTTCTGTGAGGAAATGCTCAAAAATCATGATGAGCGGCCAACCAATTCTTTTCTTTACAATCTTGTTATGGATACATATACATTTGGTTACAATTCTTCCTCGTTTGTGGATATGCCAATCAGTCATAAAGTTTTCATGGCGCAGTTTGACACGATCAAGAAGATAGCAGAGGAGGAGCCTTGTGTCATTGTAGGGCGCTGTGCAGATTATGCATTGCAGGAATACAAAAACTGTCTGCATCTTTTTATCCATGCAAATGAGGACGCAAAGATTGAACGTATCATGAAAAAGTATGAGATTACTGCGGATAAAGCACGTGAGATGATGATTAAGAAGGACAGACAGCGTCAGAGCTATTATAATTATTATTCTACCAAGAAATGGGGACGCTCCGACAGCTATGACCTTTCGATTAACAGCAGTATCTTAGGCGTGGATGGAACAGTGAAATTGATTATTCAATATATTGAAGATTTTGAGTCTAAGAACCAGTAGAATATTTTAATAGCATAATGAAGCATCTGTTGAGAGCATTTTGGTTGGAGAAGTAATTCAAAATGCTCTTTTTATGTAAGATACAATACAAACATAAGTTTGTAAAAACTATAGGAATGAAATATTAAAATGAGAGGAGCCATAACAATGGGAAGGATGCGTATCAATGACGAACAATATCAGCATATGGCGTATGCATGGGGACTAAATTATGATATGGAGAACAAGGTGATCTATGGGGAACGAAGTGGATATCCTTTGTTGATCTATGCATCAAATGCATTGGCACCGCTGATGTTTACAATTACCACCTCAGCGGTGAGTACATTTTACCCGCCAATAGGGAATGTAGAAGAAAATCTCCTGAAAAGCAGAGCGCCTATGCTCACATCGGCAGTACAGCGGAATAGCAGAATTATTTTGTCGAGCAAAAACACTTTTGATATCAATGAGGCACAGAAGAATGTTGCGTGTATATTAAGTGCTTTGATTTCTTTTATGCAGGAAAGGGGATTTATGCCATGCTGCGAGAGCTGCGGGTACTCAGTGCATACAGAGATTTTGCAGACAGGACATGAATACAGGCACTTGTGCCCTCCGTGTGGAGAGCGTATTGCTGCATCAATTTGGCAGAATATGCCGTCAGGCAAAGCTTCATCGAATAATGTAATAAAGGGAATCCTTGGCACAGTACTCGGAGCCATCTTAGGATTTATTTTCATGACATTATTTCCTTCATATACATATACAATCCTCGTGTCTGGACTTATGGCGGGAACTTTTCCGGCCAGCATCGGCGTATGCATGGGCGGAAGACCGTGCAAGGCCACAAAAATTACGATTGTCGTGATTGTGGTTTTGACTGTGTTTGTGGGATATAATGCCAACTATGTGCTGGCATTTATGACCGAGAGAAACATGAGTGTGGGTGTTGCAGCCAAAACGTATATTTCCTTGATGCTGGCAGGTATGGCAAACATGAAACTGTGGACCTGGCGTCTTACTGCTGCATATATCGCAGCAGCAGTCGGCGGTTTTTCATCATATCTGTCTGCATCGAGTAAATTCAATAAAACCTATAAAGTTGCACATATAGGCAGATATCGGAGATAGTTGCTTTTTTGAATTTATTGGATGCCTGAACAGCAATCGAATTTATACCACAGGTTTATTGTTTTATCTTTGACTGCGTGGTATAGTTAATACATGGAGTGGTTCAAAGATGCCACTCCGATAGGGCTATAGCTCAGTTGGTAGAGCAGGTAAAAAGGAGCTTTGTCAAAAGCTCATGCAGCAATTTTCTAAGTGGACTTCTAATCCCCTTGTCGCCGGTTCGAGTCCGGCTAGCCCTGTTGGATATAAAAATTAGAGTATGGGGCCATAGCTCAGCGGTAGAGCATGGAATCTTGACAAAGATTCTTGCAGCAACGTTCTTAAAAGGACTGTCAATCCTCAAATTCTTCGGTTCGAATCCGAATGGCCCCTTTTTAGATAATATGATATATATGGGGCCGTAGCTCAACTGGATAGAGCGGTGTAAAAAAGGAGCTTTGCCAAAAGCTCATGCAGCAACGTTACATATGGAGGATACCCCACAGGTCGCAGGTTCAAATCCTGCCGGCTCCGTTTCATGTATTTTGTATTGTATATTGGGACTGTAGCTCAAATGGTCGAGCTGCATGGAAAAGGAGCTTTGTCAAAAGCTCATGCAGTATCTTTCTTAAGGGCATGCCGATGCAGGTTCAAATCCTGCCAGTCCCTGTTTCTGCGATTGGACGATATTTTATAGAGGGAGGGAATCAAAATGGGATTCATGCAGAATATTAAGAACATGTTGAATAGCGAATACAATACCTCTGTGACGGAAAACGGCGCAGTCGGATACAGAACATCCGGAAAGGCCCTGCTTGATTTAAATTTTGCCGTTTCCTCGCTTCGGAATGTTTCGCCGGAGAAAATTGCAGCGCAGTTTGTAAAGGCATATCATGAAAATCCAAAGCTCGCAGTCCGCTGGCTTTTCTATGCGGGTGATGTGCGGCAGGGACTTGGGGAGCGCAGATTGTTTCAGACGATCATGTTGTATCTGGCACAGAGCCATATCGAGATCGCACGGGCGCTGATGCCATTGATACCAGAGTATTCGCGCTGGGATATCGTTGTGGCGCTGATGGATTCGCCGCTTGCGGATGACGCTGTGGAGATGATACAGCGGCAGCTGCAGGAGGATGGCATCAACAAGGAGAAGGGTATTTCCATCAGCCTCTGCGCAAAGTGGCTTCCGTCTGAGAATGCATCCTCAGCCAACACAAAGCAGACGGCGCGCATGCTGGCGAAGCGACTGTCCATGACAAGCAGGCAGTATCGGCAAATGCTGTCATCATTCAGGCAGTATCTGGATGTTGTGGAAGTGAAGATGAGCAGCAGGAGATGGGCTGACATCAACTATGAGGCCGTTCCGTCAAGAGCCAATCTGGTATACAACACTGCATTTTTGCGGAATGACGAGGAGCGGCGCAGGGCGTTTCTCGGCGCTGTGAAAAAGGGAGAAAAGACAATCCATGCAGGTGTTCTCTATCCGCATGACATTGTTCATTCTTATATTGATACGGATAGGAAACCGGGCTGGTGGTATCTGAAGTCCCTTGACGATACATTGGAGGAATTGTGGAGAGCCTTGCCTGACTATGTGCAGGGGGCGGGAAACACACTCTGCGTCGCGGATGGATCTGGCAGTATGTTCTCGAAGGTCGGGAATTCCCAGGTGACTTGTCTCGATGTGGCAAATGCGCTCGCTGTTTATTTCGCGGAGCACTGTAGCGGGCAGTTCAGGGATACCTACATCACGTTCAGCCAGACACCGCAGTTTGTCGATCTTTCAAAGGGAAAGACGCTTCACGACAAGCTGAAACTCGCCATGAGCCACAATGAGGTGGCAAATACCAATATCGAGGCTGTGTTTGACCTGATCCTGGATGCGGCGGTAAAATATCACATGCCGCAGAAAGAACTTCCTGCCAATCTGCTGATTTTGTCTGACATGGAGTTTGACATAGCGACAAGGAGCAGTGTCAACGGCAAGTGGGTATCGCCGGATGAGAAGCTGTTTGATATGTTTGCAAGGAGGTATGCGGCACACGGCTATCGTCTGCCAAGGCTGGTTTTCTGGAACATCTGCAGCAGGACAAATACGGTTCCGCTCAGGGAAAATGCGCTTGGCGTGGCTTTGGTAAGTGGTTTCTCACCCACCATCGCAAAGATGGTGCTCAGCAATGAGATTGATCCGTACAAGGCGCTTGTGGAGCAGCTGATGGCGCCAAGGTATGACGCGGTTGAGAGGGCAGTAGAAGGCGTGGCATAGCAATCATTTCCACAGTAAATAATACAGGAATGGAAATTATAAGAATCAGATTCGGGAAGTAGTCAGAAAGGGTGTTTTGTATAACACCCTTTTATTGATGCACGGAAATATTTTTTGCTCCAGCATTGATCTTTTTTTCCGCTTAGAAGGTCTTATATTATGTATATATACTTTAACAATTTATTTCCTTGCAGGGGTGGCAAATGATGAATCAGAGAGACAGACTGGCGCTCGTCCAGTCAGCAGTTGAGAATTATTATGACGATGTCTATCGTTTCTGCCGGTATTACACAGGAAACGAGGAAGATGCCTATGACATTGCGCAGGAAGTATTTCTAAGGTTTCTGAAATACGCGGATTCCTGTGGTCATCGAAATCTGAAAGGATATCTCATCATGATCGCGCGCAATCTGTGTTGTGACTATTTTCGCAGCCTGTCCGTTCAGAGGGAAAACACGTTTTCCCTTGATGCGGCAGAAAATATTGCAGACTATGCTGCAAAGCAACACACAGGTCATGGCCGAACAATTGAGGACTGTGACAGTGAACTGTTCCTGCGGGAGCTGCTGCAGAGCGTTCCGCAGGAACAGAGAGAGGCTGTAATCCTGAGAATTCATGACGGGCTGAAATTCCGTGAAATTGCTAGAATTACAGGGTGCAGCGTGTCAACGGCAAAGTCGCGGTTCAGACTGGGAATAGCTGGTATCAAGAAAAAAATGGGAGTTGGGAATGGAGGGTATTATGGGTGAAAAATATGGTGATATCAAAGAACTGTTTGACAAAAATGACAAACGTGTCATCATTGACAATTGTCAAAAGCAGGAAACCTTAAAGAATGTCAAAAGAAATCTAAAGACAAAGAACCAGCCTGCTTTAATGACAGGAAGTTACTGGCAGATCATGAAATATCAGATTTGCTACATGGACAAGACCATTCTGATTGTTCATCTGACAGTCTGTATGGGAGTTGTTTTTTTGGGCACCGGTCAGCAGTGGGGGCAGATTTCCATGATTATCTCAGGAGCGCTGGGCGCTCTGTCGCTGCTTGAAGTGGGAAATTTGTTCTTTTCGAGAATGGCAGAGCTTGGGGATAGCTGTTATTTTAACGTGCGCCAGCTCACTGCTTTTCAGATGGTGTACTCAGGAGTGATAAGTCTTGTAGCATTGTTGGCTGCAACGCTTTTTTCCAGTCTGAAATATCAGCTGGATATCATGAAGACCAGTCTTTATATTCTGGTGCCTTTTGTGTTTACAGAATGTATCTGCATGACAGTAATGATCACTGGAATTGGAAGACGAAACCTGCTGCCGCTCATTGCTGTTGGTATCTTTTCGGCGCTGTTCTGGGGTGTGTTATCCCTGATTCCAAACTTGTATGAGGCGTCAGCACTGGCATTGTGGGGTGTAGCACTGATTGTCGGTATCGGCATTCTGACAATACAGAGCAGAAGATTTTTCAGCGCATTGGATAAGGGGGAAATCGTATGTGCAGATTAGAATTGGTGGGACTGGAAAAGACATATGGCAGTAAAAAACAGGAGAAGCGGGCGGTGCAGAGTCTGACAACAGGCTTTACGCATGGCATATATGGACTGCTCGGTGAGAATGGCGCTGGAAAGACGACGCTGATGCGCATGATCGTCGGCATCCTGAAACCGACACAGGGACAGATCAACTGTGATGGAATACCGATTGAACAGCTTGGCGGAGCCTATCGGAATCTGCTTGGGTATCTGCCGCAGGATTTTGGGTATTACAAGGAATTCAGTGCGGTGCGTTTCCTGAATTATATTGCCGCGCTGAAGGCGATTGAACCGAAAGCCGCAAAAGAACGGATGGAACAGTTGTTGGAAACGGTGGGGCTGACGGAGGAGAGAAATAAGAAGTTAAAGACTTTTTCGGGTGGTATGCTGCGGCGGATTGGCATTGCGCAGGCTCTGCTGAATGAACCAAAGATATTGATCCTGGACGAACCAACCGCAGGACTTGACCCCAGGGAACGCGTGCGTTTTCGGAATATTATCAGCGCGCTTGGAAAGGACAGGATTGTAATTTTGTCAACACATATTGTGTCTGATGTGGAGTATATCGCCGACCAGATTATGATTATGAAGCATGGTCAATTGATTCAGACTGGAACACCACCACAGATTTTGGAACCTGTAACGGGATGCGTCTGGAATTGTGTTGTGCCTGTGAAAACGGCAGAGGAACTCAACGCGGCGTATGCGGTGAGCAATCTCAGGAATTACAACAGGAATGATGATGGAAATGACAATAAAAATGGCATCGGGGCATATGATACGGTGGATGGTGGAAATCATGAGGAGCATGTAGCGCTTCGGATTGTGTCAAAGGAAAAACCGCACCCTGACGCGGTGGCGGCGGAGCCTGTCCTGGAAGATGCATATCTGTATTATTATCTTTAGGACTTAACATTGAAATCTAGCACAAAAAAGTAGTTCTTTGGGAATGGAGGATTAAAATGAGATTATACAAGATGGAATTATATAAAATCTGTTCAAAAAAATTGTTTATATTTAGTGTCCTGGCATCACTTGCAATTCTGCTGCTGTTTTTCTGGAGCTTTGTCATCGGTGCGGAATCGACGGTAAATGGTGTGACATATACAGGATATCAGGCTGTTCAGATGGACAGGGAGATTACACAGGAATTTAAGGGCGCCCTCACTGACCAGAAGGTGGCACAGATTATTGAAAAATATGGATTTCCATATGGAGTGAGCGAAGATTATAATGTATTTCTGTACAGAAATTATCTGAACAATTTTGTCATGCATGGGTTTTCTGACGGGTATTATCATGACTGGGAAGATTATCATGTAGGAACCTGTACATATCCTATTGCCGGGACTGATCTGGGAAAGGCAGGCGCTGCGACTGGGAAAACACTTCTGTTGGAGTACAGTTATGGCTGGCAGGTGTTCACAGAAGTGCTGCAGATCGGATGCGTTTTAGGAATGGCTCTGATCGTGCTCACATTGGCGCCTGTTTTTTCTGAGGAAAGCTATATCAACACACGGCAGATTTTGTTCACCACGAAGGAGGGGAAGACAGGAGATGTCATTGCCAGGATTGCGGCGGGAATGACAATTGCAATTGGTGTATATGCAGTGGTTGTCATTTTGGATTTTGTGCTTGTATGGGGTGTGTTTGGGCTGGACGGGCTGAACTGTTTTTACAGTCAGGTGATGGACGAGATTAAATGGATCAGTGACTGGAATAACTATCATAACGCGTCAACAGATTATATGAGAGATTTTATTGGCTATTATGTGTTTGCCTGCTTTTTGGGAATGACCGAGACTGGCGCAGCCTCGCTGTATTTTTCAGCACACTGCAAAAGTTCTTTTCAGTCAGTCATTGCAACTGCTATGAGTTTGCTGGTTCCACTTCTTTTATTTATGTTAAGCGATATCCGAGGGGTATTTTTTTACATGTGCAACATGTTCGTACTGATTTTACCCGGCATAGCGCTTATGTGTTTCGTTTCAGGTATTGCGAATAAAGTATTTTCTTTTATTGTGAAAACGGTATGCTGCATGTTTCCTGTAGTAGTCGGCTATTTGCTGAGAAGACGATTTATGTTTTATACGGCGCTTCCGGTGTGGCTGATCATGCGTAATATGTATTCCAATATGGGCATCTGGAGATCACTTTACCCTTGGATGCAGCCTGCCGTATTTTGTTTTGCAGCAGCATTATCCGTGATTTTTATTGTGTGCAGCTGGAAAAAATACAGATTTCTCTACAGTTCCTAAGCTGGAGCGAGACGTAGTATATTGGTCTGTGAGCAACCCCCGGCAACTCACGGTGGTAGGAATTAAATTGGTACTTGACAACCGCCAATTTTACAAGTATGATAGACAATGTAGTGAGCGGACAGAAACGGATCACTGCATATATAAATTTTTAGGAGGATGCTGCATGTTAACTGTGATTGTAATGGAGAAAATTGCAAATTAAATATTGCAAGGGGTGATTTTTAGTTTTTCAGGCTAGGAGTCTGCCCGTCTGTTGACAGCTTGAGCTGTTGACGTTTTCGCCTTACAATTGCTTCAGTATTATGGTATAGATTTTTGAATCATAAGAACATGGCTGTATGGTCATGTTTTTTTGTACACAAACAAATCCAATGCAACTGTTTAGAACATAAGTTTTTCACACACAATCCTGTAAGAAAGTATAATGATTGATGCGTGTAATTAAGGAATGTACTAAATTGTTTCGATCCTGATATGGATAACAAAGACCATGGTATCGCTTTTGGGCTGCTATGGTCTTTTTGCGTTGTAAGGCAGTGGATAGTGAAAACAGGGAACTGTTCAGAAACAGATAAGTCTGTCAGTTCCTAAGCCCGATAAGAAAGGAAAATAAGAGCATGAACAATACAATGATTAAAACAGATAATTTGGTAAAAACATACCGCAGATACAAGAAGCAGGAAGGAATCCGCGGGAGTATCAAGAGTCTTGTAAGACGCATGTACGAGGAAAAAACTGCTGTAAATCACATCAGCCTGTCCATACAGGCTGGCGAATTTGTCGGACTGATTGGTCCCAACGGCGCCGGAAAGACGACGCTGATAAAGATGCTGACGGGAATCATCGCCCCCACAGATGGGACGATTGACGTAATGGGGTATTATCCCAATGATTTGAAAAACGCGTTCAAGAAACAGTATGCTGTTGTGATGGGACAGAAAAGCCAGCTGTTTTTTGAGCTGACTGTCAATGATACGCTCCGTCTTTTCAAGGAAATATATGAGATTTCGGAGGAGACGTTTCAGGAGAACAAGAATTACTTTGTGAAGCTTTTCGGCGTGGAAGACCTGATGGATGTGCAGGTGCGGACGATGTCGCTCGGAGAGCGGATGAAAATGGAGCTGATTGTGGCGCTTCTCCACAATCCGAAGATTTTGTTTCTCGATGAGCCGACAATCGGTCTGGATGCCATTGCGTCCAAACAAATCCGCAGTTTTTTGAAAGAAATTAACGAGGAGAAGGGGACAACGATTATCCTGACTTCACACTATATCGAAGATATCAAGACACTGTGCAGGCGAACGGTCGTCATCAACCATGGCACAAAAATTTATGACGGCGCAACAGACGAACTGTTTGACCGATATCAGAGAAACAAGAAAATTGTCGTGACGTTTGACAGTCCGACAGAGCGTATTTCACTAAAGACAGAGCATGTGCGTATCATCGTGGATGAACCGTACAAAAAGGCATACGAAGCGCCAAGAGAAAATGCAAAGAGTCTTTTCGCGGAACTCATGGAACACGAGCCCAAAGATATCGTTGTCGAGGAAGAGGAGATTGGGATTGTGGTTGAGCGCATCTACCAACAAGAAGAAAAATGAAATGGAGGGTTATCATGAGAAAATATTGGGAAATCGCAAAAACGTATACAAAGACGCAGCTGGTATGGAGGGCAGATGTCATTTTCAACATGATTTTTACCATCTCTAAAATTCTCTTCGCATACCTTTTGTGGGGAATTATTTTTCAGGGAAAGGAGATGGTGGGGGCGTTCACATTTCACGGAATGCTATCCTATTACATTGTCAGCTCCTTCCTGTCCCAGCTGGAAATGTCTGATGGAATCAGCGGTGAGATACATGCCCGAATCCGCAAT
Organism: uncultured Lachnospiraceae bacterium; assembly: GCA_947178145.1. GTDB lineage: Bacteria > Bacillota > Clostridia > Lachnospirales > Lachnospiraceae > COE1. The sequence continues at coordinate 32,830 of CAMWXE010000025.1, forward strand.
GGTACATTTTCAAAATATATGGTGATACCGGTCAGAATAGAGCTGTATTTTATGGCAATGGAGCTGGGAGTGGTACTGTTTTATCTCGCCTTTGACTTTATTGCAGCAGTCGTGTGGATCTTCGTGTTCAGAATCCAGTTTGTCTTTGCAGCGGAAGGGGTTGTGATTGTGTGTGCTGTCGTTATGGCAGTGCTCGGAATGGTCTTTATGGTGCAGCTCAATTATCTTCTTGGACTGCTGACCTTAAAATATCAGGGAATCGGTACATTTCTGATGATTAAAAACAATCTGGTATCGCTGATTACCGGAAGTATCATTCCGCTGGCGCTGTTTCCGGAGTCTGTGGTCAGTGTCATGCGTATGCTGCCATTCTATTATGTCACTTATCTGCCATCTATGCTGCTGACTGGAATGTGCGGGGACGAGGCGATGGAGGGCATCGCGATCATCTGCTGCTGGTGTGCGGCGATACAGATTGTGATTTGGGTAACACAGAGAAAATATTTCAAGACATACGACGGGGTGGGAATATGATGAAAAAAATTCAGAGAAAAGAAAAAAAATCGGCTAAACTCAGGAAAAACTGGCGCGTGCTGCGGGAACTGTTTTATCTGCGTTTTCATGGTCTGGCTGTGTTCCGGCTGGACTTCTTCGCACCATTTTTTGTGGACGGAAGTCTGTTTCTGATACAATTGCTGGCATTTGGGGTGGTATACTCCAATGTGGATACGATCGGAAGCTGGGGGAGGGGGGAAATGATTTTGTATATAGGAACATTCTCCCTGCTGAACGCAGTCAATATGACCGTGTATTTCTTTGGAATCAACACAATTCCGGGCAAAATCCGGTCAGGGGAATTGGATTTGTATCTGACAAAACCAGTCAGTCCGCTGTTCCGGCTGACTTTTGAAAACATCAGTCCGGGTTCTGTGCCGCTGATCCTGATGAGCGTGTGCATTGCCGCGTATGGAGTGTCTCGGCTGGAAACCAGACCAACATTTGCAAAACTGACAGCGTACCTCTTCTGGATTGTACTGATGGAGATTCTGTATTATGAAATGGAGGTCATTATCCGCTCTGTTTCACTGTATATCGTGTCCATGGCGCGCATGGAGCAGATTGAGGAGGCAGGCATTGATCTGTGCATGAAACTGCCCGGAATTGCGTTCTATGGTGTGTATAAAGTGATTTTTTATCTGGCACTGCCGTATGGAATCATGGCAACGCTGCCAGTACAGAGCATGATTGGCGAGATGACCTTGCGGACGGCAGTCTATGGAGTCTGCGTTGTCGTGCTGTTTTCGGTGGTTACGTGTGCAGTGTGGAAGCGCGGACTGGGGCACTATAACAGTGCAAGCTCATAAAAAATTATTGTATCGGAAAAGCGATAAGGAAGGACAAAAAATGAATATCAACAAACAAATAGAATTTGACAAAATAAAAGAGTTATGGAAAAATCTGGCAGTCACAGACAAGGCCAGGGAAGTAATCGAAGCGACGGAATGTTATCTGTCAGAGAGTGAGTTGGGAAAACAGCTCAAGGACACAACAGACAGCAGAGACTTAATCGAGAAGTCAGGCACTCCGCCTTTACAGAATGTCGCGGAGGCAAAGGAAATCCTGACAATCGCGGAGAAAGGCGGCTGCCTGACACCGTACCAGCTCGAGCGCGTGGAAAAGGTTCTGGTCGCTGTCCGGCGCTTAAAGGATTATCTGGGCAGGGGAAAACAGTACAACAATCCGATCGCCTACTATGAAGAAAATCTGGACGCGTTGGAAATGCTCAGGGAGGAAATCAGCAGCCAGATTCGAAACGGCGCAGTCGACGATTATGCCTCCAAAGAGCTCAAGCAAATCAGAGGCGACATCGTACGATGCCAGGAGCAGATGAAGCAAAAGGCAGAACAAATCATGCGTTCCAACAAGGAATGTATGGCGGACAGTTACTGCACCACGCGAAACGGCAGAATCTGCGTCCCTGTTAAAAAGGAATATAAGTTCAAGATAGCGGGAAGCGTGATTGACAAATCCGCCACGGGAAACACATTTTTCATTGAGCCCGTGAGCGTTGCCAAGTACTATGAGGAGCTGCAATTGCTCCAGATCAGCGAGGAAAACGAGGTATACCGCATCCTGTATACGCTGACAGCGATGGTCGCGGAGGCAGTCGCTGTGATGAATGAAAATATCCGCATGATAGAAAAGCTGGATTTTATCTTTTCAAAAGGAAAACTCAGCATTGACATGGACGCTGTGGAGCCATCAATCAACACGGAGCGCCGGATTGTTCTGACAGACGCAAGGCATCCGCTGATGGATAAAAAAGTAAATGTACCCCTGCAGTTTGAAATCGGAAAACAGGCAAGAGGAATCATCATAACCGGCCCCAATACAGGCGGTAAAACAGTGGCGATCAAGACAGTCATGCTCTGCTGTATCATGGCGCAGTGCGGACTCCATGTCACCTGCACAGCTGCCGACATCTGCATGAACAGCGGATATCTGTGCGATATCGGGGACGGGCAGGACATTGCAGAAAATCTCTCAACGTTCTCGGCACATATTAAAAATGTTCTGAAAGTATTGGGCGAAGTGAACCAGAACAGCCTTGTGATCATGGACGAGATGGGTTCCGGCACAGATCCCGCAGAGGGCATGGGAATTGCAGTCGCAATACTGGAGGAGCTTCGGAAAAACGAATGCTTGTTCCTGGTCACGACACATTATCCCGAGGTAAAGGAGTACGCAGAGAGAACACAGGACGTCATCAACGCACGAATGACCTTCGATAGAGAAACGCTGCAGCCGACTTATCAGATGGTAATCGGAGAAGCGGGGGAGAGCTGTGCCTTCTATATCGCAGATCGGCTCGGCATGCCAAACGAAATGCTCAAAACGGCAATTTGCGCCGCATACGGCGAGGCAGCAGTAAGCAGTTACAGGTTCCAGAAGGAAGATGCAGGCATCACAAAACAGAGTGTACGTAAGATTTCCAGGGTGAAAAAGACGAACCCTAAGAAAGACCTCAGCACAAAGTACAGGCTTGGGGACAGTGTGATGGTATATCCTGACAAAAAAATCGGCATTGTGTGTGAGCCGGTCAATGAAAAAGGCGTTCTGCGGGTACAGCTTCCGGATAAAAAGCTCTGGATTAATCACAAGCGGGTCAAGCTGCATGTCGCGGCAGAACAATTGTACCCGGCGGACTATGATTTCTCGATTATTTTTGAGACAGCCGCAAACAGAAAGCTGAGACATGACATGGAGCGGAAATATACAGAAGATCAGATCAAAAAAACAAATTCCCTGTAACGAATCCTTCCTGAAACGGATATATAGTTAACAAATACAGAAAACCTGCAACGCTCTAGCGTTCTGTTATCAAATGAAAGTACAGGATATGCTCATGAATATATGCGTCATTATTTATTTACACGCATTATAGAGGAGGTCCGCATGGACGAATTATACAGAGAATACTCGAAAATCGTATATCATTTCCTGCTTACGCTATGCCATGATGCGCAGCTGGCGGAGGAACTGACGCAGGAAACCTTTTTGCAGGCATTCCTGTCGCTGGAGCGTTTTGACAACAGCTGCAAGGTATCTGTCTGGCTGTGCCAGATTGCAAAGCACCTTTTTTACCAGCACCTCAGAAAGACCGGTCGCGAAGTACCGACAGAACAGGCTCAGATGCCAGAGGAGAAATCTGCGTGCAGTGTCGAGCAGGCAGCAATCGCAAAGCTTGAGCTCATGGACGTTCTCAAGGATATGCAGAGGCTGGCGCCGCAGACGCGGGAAGTGATCTATCTGCGCGTGATGGGGCAGCTCTCGTTCAGGGAAATCGGTGAAATCATGGGCAAGAGCGAAAACTGGGCGAGAGTGACCTTTTACCGCGGGAAGGAACAAATACTTTTGAAAAGAAAGGAATGGGAGCGTTAAATGAAGGGAATCAACTGTAATATCATCAGAGACCTGTTACCGTCCTATGTGGACCATATCTGTTCCGAGGACAGCCGGCACTTGATTGAAGAACATATGAGTGACTGCGAACAGTGCCGCGCACAGTTGGAATTATTAAAAAACACAGAATTTACCGACGAACAGGGCGAACAGAGACGGATTTCTTACCTCAAAAAAGTAAAAAGGCATTATGAGAGAGGGATGATCAGTCTCGTCCTTTTGACGCTGATGGTCATGGGCGGATTTGGATATGTGGTGTACCACTATGAGCTGATCGGAAGTAAGTTCTTTTATATTATTTTCGCATTCGTGCTTATTGCCGCATATTGTCTGGTACCATACAGCACGCTGTCAGATAAGCGCTCGAAGTTTTCAGGGATTCTTATCGCCGGCAGCATTCTGGTGAGTATCGCAATGTTAATTTATTATGCGGTGTTCGTTTTCCGTTGGAACACGCCGATTGAGACAATGGAAACCGGACCGTTTGGCATACCGCTGAATGAAACCGGGCCTTATCTGGAAAAAAGGCTTATTGTTATGGCCGTCGTACAGCTTACTGTGTTTATCCTGTCAAATATACTGACTTTCCGCGGATATCGAGTTCATAAAAGTATCTATGGACTGACACTCACCGGCGTATGGCTGGCAGCAGGATATATTGGTACCATGCACAATATGTCGACAGCAGCAGGATTATACAGGCTTTTGGCAATGATGACCGTGTGTCTGATACTGGAAGGGATTGTGTTCTCTGTGGCAGCTTATGTCTTTGCGAAAAAAGTGTTGAATGATATTTCTTAAATACGCTCTAGTATGGAAGTGTACCTGTGCCTCATTTTTCCATTGGAATACAACACTCTGTCCATTCCGAAATACGTTCCATGTGCTGCAGCCACTCCAGCTGGAACCCAGTGGAAGAATAACCGCGGCCGTAGAAGAAGTACTCCTGGGGAAACACGTCTTCACCAATCCAGCGCAGCTTCTCACCTGGTATGGTGTAATCGAAACTCCAGTTTTGCCAGAAGCCCAGCACGGAATCACCGAACTGGTTGTCGTAGTCGGGCCGGACCAGGAATGGACCCTCCGCAGCCCGCGCTTCAGGCGGGAGCGCAATAAAGATGGGGTTCTCCCCGCCCAGACCAGCACGGTAACCCATCAGCCACATCGACAGATTCATCAAATCGTAAAACCTTCCAGGCTGAGGCCAGCGCACAAGAGTCCACTTCGTCTCCTCCGGCAAAGTGGCAATCTGAAAAGAAAATGGAATTCTGTCCTCTGCGGCACAGAGTCCGGGATACTCCTTCAAAAGCTGAACCGCCTGCTCTACAGGGCAGTTGATGATGGAAAAGCAGGTGTAACCTGTCATGTCAAAAGGATAATTTGGCTGTTTGCTCATAGTAGTTCACTCCTTTAATGTATTTTTTCAAATCGAGCTTGCGATTTATTGCTTTTCATTTTACCACAGGTATTGGACAGCTTCAAGGACCATTGGCCATTTATCTTTAGGAAACAGTAACAATAAATTTAAGTGTCAACGCTGGAGTAGTTAGACATTCCCTTTGACTTTCCGCGAAGTTTAGTATATACTGATACTGTCTGTACAGAGCGATATGGACAACATTGATTGCGAATTCTACACCGCGGAATGTTTCCAGGCGGTACGAAAATATGTGATAAAGACGAAAGGATGTTAATGATCATGGCAGAAGAAAAGACATTATTAGACCAGTGGAGAGGGATGGCTTACAACGAGAAGACCGATAAGAACACACTGCAGCAGCTCTGGATTGAATACTTCCAGAGGGAGAAAGAGATTTATCAGCAGCTCTTGACAAATCCTGACGAGGAAGTGAGGGGAACGGTAAAAGGACTGGCGGAAAAGTATGATGTGGACATCATGACAATGACAGGATTCCTTGATGGTATCAACGAAAGCTTAAAGGTGGCCAATCCGATTGAGGAGATGAACGAGGACACAGAGGTAAACCTTGGATTCGACAAGGAGCTTCTCTACAAAAATATGGTGGCGGCAGAAGCTGACTGGCTGTACAATCTCGAGGAGTGGGATGATATTTTTGACGAAGCCAAGCAGAAAGCACTTTATAAAGAGCAGAAATCCTCGACGACAGTCGTAAAGGAGACTAAGATTTACCCGAACGATCCCTGTCCATGCGGAAGCGGCAAGAAGTATAAAAAATGTTGTGGAAAAAATAATTAATTTTGCATTTCTAAAAATTTACTCTTTACAATCCGCAAATTTAGGGATAATATAATTGGTAAGTGACAGAAAAAGAAAGTAAACGATAAAGATAGAAAATATAGCAACACGTTGATGAGACGAGTAAGATATTGCAATGCACCAGAGAGAAGCGCCGTCTGTGCTGGAAGCGCTTTTGCAGGAGATATCCGAAGACTACCTCAGAGTGGCCCCAATCCGGTCCGGTGATTCCGTTATAATCAATGAGCGGTCTGTTCAGAGACTGTAATAAGCAGCATAGACAGATAAGAAGTCGGAGCATGTTTTTTCGTTTTTGCGCAGGCAAGCAGGGTGGAACCGCGTTGATACGTCCCATGCATTACTGGAATAGTAGTGTGTGGGATTTTTTTGTACGAAGATACTACCCCGGAGGAGACAGGCACGGTTGATTTGTATAGCGGGCTGTGTCTTGACCTGTGCAATTGGAGACAATGCCAAGCAGGATTTTATATGGATTGAACCGTGTAACTGTGAGTATACGGAACCGTTACGGATTCGTTTCTAAAATAACAATAATAGCAAAAAGGAGAAATATTATGATGGAAGAAATCAAAACAAATTACAAAGCGTATCTGTTGCCGGTGTTATGCCTTGCGGTGGGAATCCTGATTGGTTTTCTGCTGTCGCCTGTAAAAAGCGGCAAAATATGTCTGCTCAGCCACAACACAATCGGGTCCAAGAACGGATGTGGCAACACGGCAGATGATATGATGGTAGCCGCGCGCAAGGAAAAATAGGCATGGTTCACAGGGTAGTTGTATACAAAGACTTGGAAAATAGAAAAAGGAGAGACAAAAATGAAGATTACATTAAAGGACGGCTCTGTAAAGGAGTACAGTGAGGCAAAATCAATCATTGATATCGCAAAGGATATCAGCGAAGGACTTGCGCGCGCGGCGTGTGCAGGCGAGATTGACGGGGAGATGGCAGACTTGAGGACTGTGATTGACAAAGACTGCGAGCTCAACATTATCACAGCGACAGATCCGAAAGCGCTCTTTGTGATCAGGCATACGGCATCCCATGTGCTTGCGGAAGCAGTAAAGCGCCTGTTCCCAAACGCAAAGGTGACAATCGGACCTGCGATCGACGACGGCTTTTACTACGATTTTGACGCAGAGCCGTTCTCAAGAGAAGATTTGGACAATATTGAAGCAGAGATGAAAAAGATCATCAAGGAAGGCCATGAGATTACGCGTTTTGCTCTCCCGCGGGCGGAGGCGATCCGGTTTATGGCGGAGAAAGGCGAGCCGTTTAAGGTGGAGCTGATACAGGATCTGCCAGAAGATGCCGAGATCAGCTTTTATGACCAGGGCGGTTTTGTGGATCTGTGTGCAGGCCCGCACCTGATGAGTACAAAGGGTGTCAAGGCGTTTAAACTGACTTCTTCTTCCATGGCATACTGGAGAGGCGATTCCAATAAGGCGCGCCTGCAGCGCATCTATGGTACGGCCTACAATAAAAAAGAAGAGCTTGCAGCGCACTTAGAGCGCATGGAGGATGCAAAGCGCCGCGACCACAACAAGCTTGGGCGCGAGATGGATCTGTTTACGACGGTAGATGTGATCGGGCAGGGACTGCCTTTATTTACACCAAAAGGAACGAAAATGATCATGAAGCTCCAGAGATGGATTGAGGATCTAGAGGACAATGAGTGGGGATATATGCGGACGAGGACACCGCTGATGGCAAAGTCCGATCTCTATAAGATTTCGGGACACTGGGATCATTACAAGGAAGGTATGTTTGTATTTGGGGATGAGGAGAAGGACAAGGAAGTATTTGCGCTTCGGCCAATGACCTGTCCGTTCCAGTACTATGTATATAAGAATACGCAGAAATCCTACCGTGACCTTCCGTGCAGATACAGCGAGACTTCCACGCTCTTCAGAAATGAGGACTCCGGAGAGATGCACGGACTGACCAGGGTGCGCCAGTTTACAATCTCAGAGGGACATCTGATCGTCAGACCAGACCAGATGGTGGAGGAGTTCAAGGGCTGTCTCGCACTGGCGAAATATTGTCTTGAGACGCTCGGCGTAAACGGAGACGTGACGTATCATTTGTCCAAGTGGGACCCTGAAAACAAAGAGAAGTACATCGGTGAGCCAAAGGTGTGGAACGAGACCGAGCAGCATATCAGGGAGATATTGACAGAGCTGGAGATTCCGTTTGTGGAGGATGTCGGCGAGGCGGCGTTCTATGGACCGAAGGTAGATATCAATGCAAAGAATGTCTACGGCAAGGAAGACACGATGATTACCATCCAGTGGGATGCGCTGCTTGCCGAGCAGTTTGACATGTACTATATTGACCAGAATGGCGAAAAAGTCCGTCCTTACATCATTCACAGGACTTCCATGGGATGCTATGAGCGCACGCTTGCATGGCTGATTGAAAAATATGCCGGGAAGTTTCCGACATGGCTCTGCGCAGAGCAGGTGCGTGTGCTTCCGATTTCCGACAAATATGAAGATTATGCGCAGAGTGTGTGCAAGGAACTGAAAAAAGCCGGCATTGACGCCACGGTTGACAGCCGTTCGGAAAAAATTGGCTTTAAGATTCGCGAGGCAAGACTGGATAAACTTCCGTATATGCTCGTTGTGGGGCAGCAGGAGGAAGCAGACCGCACGGTATCGGTCAGAAGCCGTTTTGCAGGCGACGAAGGTGCGAAATCGCTGGAAAGCTTTATTACAGATATCACAGAGGAGATTCGAAACAAGACAATCCGCGAGGAACTTCCGGCAGAGGAAAACAAATAAATGGAGGTCATCCTGTGGAACAGAAATTATCCAGAGAAGAACTTGTTGATTTGGTGGAAACAATTATGAGCGTTCACGATAAAAAGACGGGGGGACTATTACCCGGAATTAGTCGGTTTGCCGGATGAGCCAACTGTTGATGAAATTGTTGACCTGGCAATGAAAGGTGTTTCTCCGAAATAAAGTAAATAATGAAAATAAGAATAACACAGGTTGATGTCAGGCATACTAAGGATGAGTTTATTTTATAAGAAACTCAATACTGCTGTGAAAATATGTGATATAAAAACAGTGTCAGCCTTGTCGAAGATGAGATCGGCAGGGCTGATGCGAAATTTTGAATGGAGGTATGACTATGTCTGAATTAACCTGTGGAGTATGCAATTGTACCTATAACAAAGACCACTGCTGCTGCAAGGGCGATATCATGGTGGGAGGAAAGCATTCCTGCGACTGCGATGATACCTGTTGTGAGAGCTTTCACAAGAGAAGCGGCGACAGCTTTACGAGCGCAGTATCACACCCGAGCCAGCATATCAGCATCGACTGCGAGGCGGTGAAGTGTGTATATAATACAAACTACCGCTGCAATGCAGATCATGTCGACATCAAAGGAAATCATGCAGGCACAAGCGGTGAGACGCTCTGTGCGACTTTCCGTGAGAAATAATCTGAAAAAATATTCATAAAATGGTTGACAGGAGATGAATACTGTGATAAAGTATTGATGTTTGAGGCAACTCAGACCAATACAGGAAAGCAGAGTATCCACTCTCACCCTATGGCAATTGGGCTTATAGGTGTTAATTATTTGATTTTATTCTATAGTGTATTTATAGTGCATATATTGAATAAAAATGCGAAATGAAGTGGATAATCCTGCGGTTATCCACTTTTTATATTTTCTTATGATTTAATTTATGGAGGTGTAAGGTTATTAGCGATTTAATGATTAACGAACAAATTAGGGACAGAGAAGTGCGCGTGATTGGTGAGGATGGTGAGCAGCTAGGCATCATGTCATCCAGGGAAGCCATGAGACTGGCGGAGGAGGCAGGAGTCGACCTTGTGAAGATAGCGCCCACAGCAAAACCGCCTGTGTGTAAGATAGTTGATTATGGTAAGTTCAAGTATGAACAGACAAGAAAAGAGAAGGAAGCCAGGAAGAAGCAGAAGGTAATCGACGTAAAAGAAATTCGTTTGTCTCCCAATATCGACACTAATGACTTGAACACGAAAATAAATGCTGCCCGCAAATTCCTATCCAAAGGAGATAAGGTAAAGGTCACACTGCGTTTCAGGGGGCGCGAGATGGCGCATATGCAGAACAGCAAACACATTCTTGTGGATTTTGGCGAGAGCCTGAGCGACATCGCAGTAGTGGAGAAAGAGCCCAAGGTAGAGGGCAGAAGTATGACAATGTTTTTAGCTGAAAAACGATAAGGTGTTTCTGAGAACAGCTTATAGCAGTTAAAAGATAAAAGAATTATGAGATTAGGAGGAATCAGTTATGCCAAAAATGAAAACGAGCAAATCAGCTGCAAAACGCTTTAAAGTGACAGGGACAGGTAAGTTAAAGAGAGCAAAAGCTTATAAGAGCCATATCTTGACAAAGAAGACCGCAAAGAGAAAGAGAAATCTTAGAAAGGCTGCAATTACAGATGCAACCAATGTTAAGAATATGAAGAAGATTTTACCGTATTTATAAGAGTTGGTAAAGGCGATTATTTGTTAGGAGGATTTAGAAAATGGCAAGAATTAAAGGCGGTTTAAACGCAAAGAAGAAACATAACAGAACATTGAAGCTTGCAAAGGGCTACAGAGGAGCAAGATCAAAGCAGTACAGAGTAGCGAAACAGTCCGTTATGAGGGCACTGGCTTCCTCATATGCCGGCAGAAAAGAGAGAAAGCGCCAGTTCAGACAGCTCTGGATTGCACGTATCAACGCTGCTGCCAGGATGAACGGCATATCATACAGCAAGATGATGCACGGATTGAAGGTTGCGGGAATTGACATCAACAGAAAGATGCTCGCAGAGATGGCAGTCAATGATGCAGAGGGATTTAAGACACTTGCAGAACTTGCAAAGAAGAGTGCATAATCAATTATATCAGATAAGGGATACCATAAGGAGGGATATCATCATGGAAGAAACTTTTCATGATGATATCCTTTGCTTATTTGTGGATTCTGTTTTGGGGTCGGTCTTTCATAAAGGGTGAATGCCACTACCTGCCTGAGAATTTTAAGAAAATACAATAAAATCTTTGTGAATATTTTGATAAGTAAGTTTACCGCAGCGCAATTGTCTGTTATATTTAGAGAGGAATGAATCATCCGCAAATCTGATATATTATGAATAGGACCTGTTACGAAATTTCTTTTAAATAGTGTACAGGATATTTCATGACAAAAATTTATGAGATGGAAATGAGGTAATAAAGAGCATGAGAGTATTAGAGAATTTGGAACCAAAGAAAGTATACTATTATTTTGAGGAAATATGCAGGATACCGCACGGCTCCGGGAATCTTGACGGAATAAGCAGCTATCTTGCGCAGTTTGCCCGGGACCGGGGCTTATTTCATATAAGAGATGCGAGCAACAATGTGATTATCGTCAAGGAGGCGTCCGCCGGCTATGAGTCAGTTCCGCCCATTATTCTGCAGGGGCATATGGACATGGTCGCAGTGAAAAAGAATGACTGTGATATTGATTTGGAAAAGGACGCTCTCAGGTTGAACGTAGACGGTGATTTCATTTACGCCGAGGGAACCAGTCTCGGCGGGGATGACGGTATCGCGGTGGCTTACATTCTTGCAATTCTTGATTCTGAAGACATCGCCCACCCGCGCATTGAGGCAGTTATCACGACGGACGAAGAGACTGGGATGGAAGGTGCCACAGCAATCGATCTGTCCATGTTGACGGCAAAAAGAATGTTGAACATCGACTCAGAGGAGGAGGGAATTCTCCTGACAAGCTGCGCAGGCGGTATGAGAACGGACTGCCACATTCCGGTTACAACAGAGCCAAAAGATGGGGGAATACTTCTGCAAGTATCTGTAAGCGGGCTTTCAGGCGGTCATTCCGGCACAGAAATCAACAAAGAGCACGCAAATGCGATTAAACTGCTGGGAATCACATTGCAGCAGATCCGAAAGAAAATACCGTTCCGGCTGGCAGAGATCGGCGGCGGGGAGAAAGATAATGCGATTCCGCGCGAGGCAGCTGCCATGATCTGCCTTGCGGAGCATCAGAGAGAAGACTTTATCGCAGAATTGAACAGGATTGAAGCAGAAGAACAGAATGAGAAGAAATCCAAGGAAAAGAGTCTGCGCATAAAGGCGGAAACGGCAGAGCGGAATGCGGCAACAGTATTTGATGAAGATAGTACTGATAGGGTTTTAGCCTTTTTGGTGCTGCTCCCCAATGGAGTGATGGCGATGAGTGCGGACATAGACGGACTGGTCGAAACGTCATTGAATATCGGCATATTAAAAACTTGTGAAAAGGAGGTCATTGCAAGCAGCGCTATCAGGAGTGCTATAGAGACTGCAAAGCACAAAGTCAACCTGCAGCTGGAAACACTGACAGGAGTCTTTGGCGGATATACGGAAACGCACGGAGAGTATCCCGGCTGGCAGTTTAATCCTGACTCAAAGTTAAGGGCTGATATGGTCAGGATATACAGAGAGATGTTTGGCAGGGATGTACAGGTGGAGGCACTTCATGCCGGTCTTGAATGCGGCATCATGATATCGAAGATTCCCGGTCTTGACTGTGTATCCTTCGGGCCGGATATCTTTGACATTCATACTACGGAAGAGCGGCTGAGCATCTCTTCGACGACAAGAATGTGGAGTTATTTGTTAGAAATACTCAAAAGCTGTTAATTAATAACTCAGGATAAGGACTAGGAGAAAACAAAATGGCAGAGAACTTTAGAGAATTTAACCCTGGAAACAGTTCGGAAAATGAAAGGAATAATGCACAAAACAGGACATCGCGAAGCGGTGGCGGGTTCTATGGAAAAATGATTACAATCATAGCCTGTCTGCTGCTGCTGGCTGTGTTGGCGCTGGAGTCCGTCTACTCTATCGGAGAACAAGAACAAGGAGTGGTAACAACATTTGGTCATGCGGGCAGTGTCGTGACATCAGGACTGCATTTTAAAATTCCGTTTGTGCAGAGAGTGACAAAAGTGAATACCACAATATTAGGATTTCCTATTGGATACAGGTCAGCTGATGATGACAGTGCCAGCCAGGAGCAGATGGATGACGAGTCGCTGATGATCACTTCTGACTTCAATTTTGTCAATGTGGATTTTTATGTGGAGTACAAGGTGTCGGACCCTGTGAAATATTTGTACAATTCCCAGCAGCCCAAGGAGATACTCAAAAATATTGCACAGTCATGCATTCGTAATATTATCAGCAATTATGCCGTGGATGATGTGATCACCACAGGAAAGAGCAAGATACAGGCTGAGATTAAGGACATGATTATAGAGAAGCTGGAAGAGCAGGATATTGGTCTGATGCTTGTCAACATCTCCATGCAGGATGCAGAGCCGCCCACAGAGGATGTCATAGAAGCGTTCAAGGCCGTGGAGACGGCAAAACAGGGTAAGGAGACTGCGATTAATAATGCAAACAAATATCGGAACGAAAAGCTGCCGGAGGCAAATGCAAAGGCGGACCAGATCACACAGGAAGCGGAGGCAGCAAAGCAGGAGCGCGTGAATGAGGGGATTGCACAGGCAGCCAGATTCAATGAGATGTATGCAGAGTATGAGAAGAATCCACTCCTGACCAAGCAAAGGATGTTCTACGAGGCGATGGAGGAAGTTTTACCAGGTGTGAAGCTTATTATTGACGACGGAAGCGGTAGTTTGAACAAGACTTTGTATCTCGACGAACTGCAGCTGGAGGATATCACAGGCGAAAAGTCTGCGGCTTCTGCGAATGATACTGGCACACAGGAGGAACAATAGGTATGAAGAAAACGTTTGGCAAGATAGTTGGTGTTATTATTTTGGCTGCGGCACTGGTAGTGTTAGCCAATTCGGCGTTTGTGATCAAGGAAAACCAGTATGGATTAGTTCGTGAATTCGGGAGAATTGAACGGGTGATATCGGATTCGGGACTGTATTTTAAGGTGCCGTTTATACAGGAAAAGGACACTGTCACAAAAGAGCTTCTGCTCTATGATATCGCGAAGTCAGATGTAATCACGCAGGACAAAAAATCGATGATTGTGGACAGTTTTGTCCTGTGGCGGGTCACAGATCCGAAAGTGTTTGCGCAGACACTGAACACTTCAGAGCAGAACGCCGAGGGAAGGATTAATGTGGCAGTCTACAATTCCATCAAAAATGTGATAAGTAGTATGACGCAGTCAGACATCATAGCGGCCAGGGGGCAGAAGCTGACGAATCTGATTATGGAAAATGTCACTGGAATCAATCAATATGGAATCGAGATTACAACTGTTGAAATTAAGCTTCTGGATTTGCCGGAAGACAATAAGAATGCAGTCTTTGAGCGAATGATATCAGAGCGTGAAAACATTGCTGCCACATACACCGCAGAAGGCAACTCCGATGCACAGAAAATCCGCAACACGACAGACAAGGAGACCGCGGTGATGATCTCAGAGGCAAACAAAAATGCCGAAATTCTGAAGGCAGAAGGTGAGGCAGAATACATGCGGGAGATTGCTGCTGCATATGATGGAGAGATGAAAGCGGATTTTTACAGTTTCACGAGAAGCTTAGATGCCCTGAAAAATTCCATAAAAGGTGGCAATAAGACTATAATTCTAGACAAGGATTCACCGATTACACAGATTTTTTATAACAGATAAAAATTATCATGATAAAAATTATCATGATAAAAATTATCATGCCCACGGCAAACAATATTTTTACCGTGGGCACAATGCAACATAGACCAATGCCTTTGTGTTATGCCTCCGATGCGGAGTCGCCAAGCCTCATGTAGAAGCAGATCAGATACAGTCCGCATACACCTACGAGCGCATAGATAATTCTGGAGAACCATGTCATGCTGCCGAAAATGGTAGCGACAAGATTAAAGTCGAAGAAGCCAATTAGTCCCCAGTTTACAGCACCGATAATTGCAATGGTCAATGCGATGCCATCAATTAACTTGTTACCCATATTATCGCCTCCTCAACAATAGGATTGCCACATCTTATTGAAATTATGCAAAATATGAATCAGAAATATTGTCAATATTAGTCAATATTCAGACAGGAAAAAAGAAGAATAATATAATAAATTCATAAAATTAATGTAAATAAATTGAAATATGTAAATGAATGTGATATTCTATTAGTGCATGTAATTTTGCGTCTTTTCGAAGCTTGTTATTTTGTAATGATATTGGTGAAGTATTGATATGTTAAACATAATACAAGTGCAAGTGGGGGCGTGCATTATAAAAGTTACTGGCAAATCAAACAAGAACGTGTCACAAGAGCAAAGGAGAAGTCTGCATGATAGAAAAGCAGAATTTTAAAATTTGATTTTGAGACAAATAAAATTAGAAGATTTAGATCAGGAGAGGTTAGAAGTGAGAAAATCAGGAGAAAAGAAATCAACACCAAAGAAACAGGCAGAGAAGAAGTCTGTCAGTGCAGCAAAGACAGTTGCTGAAACAAAGGAAGAGGTAAAAGCAGTAGAAGCAGTGGTCGAGGAGCCAAAGGCTGTCGAGGCAACCGTTGAGGAGCCAAAGGCCGTTGAGGAGCCTGCAGCGGCTGAAGTGGCAACTGAGGAACCAAAGGAAGAAGAGACAGCAGTTAAGGAAGAAGAGCCAAAAGCGAAGGCAACGAGAGCAAAAAAGACAACAGCGAAGAAGGAAGAGAAGGAAACAGAGCCAAAGACAAAGACTTCTGCAAAGGCAGCAGCAAAGAAGGAAGAGAAGGAAACAGAGCCAAAGGCGAAGACTTCCGCAAAAGCAACTGCATCAGAAAAAATAGTTTTGCAGATTGGCGGCAGAGAAGACCTGGCTATGAGCAACCTGATTGACCGGGTAAAGGCAGCATATGTTGCGGAGGGACATAAGGCGGACGCTATTAAGAATATTGAAGTATATATTAAGATCGATGAGAATATGGCGTACTATGTAATTGATGGATACGCTTCAGGCATCAGTCTGTATTAGTTAAGAAATACTCTATATAAAAAATCTCAGATTTTCATGAAATCTGAGATTTTTTATACAAGAAAATATAGAAAAATGTATTTCGATTACCCTTGATTTAATTGTCTGTGTCGGGAGGAAAAAATATATTGAGGCTATTCAATTCCTCTTCTGTTATATTGGTAAATTGATCTAGAATTATGGAAATATTACTTTTCTTAGCATTGCAAAGGATATAAATAATGTCTGTGAGCTGCGCAATGATGTCTTTCATGCGCATAGCGTCTATTTTTGTGCGTTTTGTATTTTTTGTTGTTTTCATTTTGTATACTCCAATTTAACGTATTGTGTAAAAATAAAGACTGAAACGATAAGGTATTAGCGGGAAACAGTTATGTCAAGGTAATGATCAAATGCATGAGAATAAATTTGTCCATAGCAATCTGCTGAAATCTTGCCCAAACGGTATAAGTCGTAGGATTCCTTACAAGCCTTCTTTAATTCAGGAGAATTTCCATATTGATCACCAATCCTTTGTATTTTTTCAATCTGTTCACGTTCCAGAGTGCTGTACTTTTGAAAAGATTTCATTTTGAATCATTCCCTTTTCTTGATAGAACACAATTTTCATGTGTTTATGTATAGGTTAGCACATAAATTCTGATTTTTCAATATAGAATTCTTTATTAATTTTATTTGAAAATATTGAAAATTCTGTATTGAAAATTTTACCAGTGTTGTATATAATAACAATAAGGCTTCCAAACAAGTTTGGAGGCCTAACGAAAACACAGTTTGGAAAACGTTTTCCAAAAGAACTTCCATGAAACAGAGAAGTGAATAATTCAGGTATTAATATTGGGAATGGAAAGGGAAAGGTGCGAATATGGAGTTTGCGTCAGTTTATCACAGAACAGTCGATAATTATTGTTACATGCTGGATGAAAACCAGCTGATCATCAATCTCAAAACCGGATATGATGTCAGAGAAGTGAATATTGTTTATGGTGATCCGTTTGCCAACGGTATCTTGGGCGGTGGTGAGGAATGGAGCGGCGACAAGGCAAATGTTCCATTCAAAAAGCGTTTGAAATATCAGCTCTGGTGGACAACGACATTAAAGCCTTCTTTTAAACGATTAAAATATTATTTCGAATTGGTGACAGACACAGAGCGCTGGTATTATTTCGAGGATGGATTTGTCAGTGAGGAACAGATGCAGATTAAAGGCCGCAGCAGACAGTGTTTTACAATGCCGTGGATGAATCCTGTCGATGTCAACAAGGCGCCGGAGTGGGTTAATGAGACGGTATGGTATCAGATATTTCCAGAGCGGTTCTGCAATGGTGATCCATCCCTGAATCCTGAGAATACAAAGGAGTGGAAATACGAGGGCGGTGTCGGGCATCGTGACTTTTACGGCGGCGATCTGAAAGGTATGACGGACAAGCTTGACTACTTAAAAGATTTGGGAATTACAGGCATTTACACAACTCCAATCAATGAATCCCCATCCAACCATAAGTATGACACGACAGACTATGAAAAGATTGATCACAATTTTGGCGATGACGAGACCATGAAAAATTTTGTGGAGGAGGCGCACAAGCGTGGAATCCGGGTGATGCTCGATGCAGTCTTCAACCATAGCGGGTATTTCTTTAAGCCGTGGCAGGATGTGCTGGAGAACGGCCGTGAATCCAGGTATATTGACTGGTTTATGATCAACGAATGGCCCTTGTCAGACAAGAGGGATGCAGCGAAAAAAGGGCAGTTGTATACGTTTGCCTTTTTTGATTCGATGCCCAAACTTAACACCAACAACCCGTCAGTGCGTGAATATCTGATCGGGGTGGCCTGCGGCTGGGTCAGAAAGTATGATGTAGACGGTATCCGTATGGATGTGGCAAACGAGGTGTCTCATTTATTCTGCAAAGAGCTTAGAAGAGCGTTAAAAGCAATCAAGCCGGACATTTATCTTCTCGGTGAGATCTGGCATGATGCGATGCCATGGCTCCGGGGAGATGAGTATGACTCTGTCATGAATTATCCGCTTGCGGGAAGCATGAAAGACTTTTTCCTCGACAAAAGCCTTACCGGTGAAGATTTTGAGTTTATGATTAACCGCTGCTATACGAACTATATGCAGCAGACAAATGATGTGCTGTTCAATATGCTTGACTCCCATGACACCATTCGCCTTCGAAATGTGACAAGCGGGCTCGATGAATACAACTGCCTGTTCGCATTGCTGTTCACGATGCCAGGCAGCACCTGTATCTACTATGGAACTGAGATTGGCATGGAGGGCGGATTTGACCCGGACTGCCGCCGCTGTATGCCATGGACGGATATTGAGCAGGGCAAATACAACGAACAGATCTCCATGACAAAGCAGCTGATCAAGCTCAGAAAAGAAGAACCGCTGATGCGGCAGCGCAATTTTCATTTTCCGGCTGATTACGAAAATCCCATGGTGATCCAATTCCAGAAGATGGGGTGGGGCGAGACGCTCGAGGTAATTGTGAACAGCAGTGATAATGACATTGAAATCATTAAAGATGAGGACAGCAAGATTATGTTCTCAAGAAGGCTGGAGGGGGATGTACTTCATGCAAATGGAGTGTGCATCAGGTATCTGAGCAATAAGCAGAATATTTAATTTTATATGGTAATGATGTATGAAGGGATCAGTGCCAAAGCATTCTGCGCAATGCGCTGGTCTTTTTCTGTGCGCGCTGAACTTGCATTCGAACAAAATGTATGCTATGATACCATAATAGACAGATTACGAAGAGGAGGAATCAGATATGGCAGTATTCAGTGGTTTGGAAGATATGGACGAACTTGAGGCAAGGAAAAAGAGCCAGCAGGAACAGGGAATCGATGAGATCATCAATATGCTTGACAGCAAGACAGTGAACGGTGTGAGCCGCATTAAGGTTAATGTGTCAGAGGAGCAGCAGGAAGGCACCGTAAATACACAATATCATCATGGCCGCTGTGACGTGGGCAGCCCGTGGGCAAAGGGGACCACCAGAAATTTTGGCTGTGATTAAGGAACTGCTGAATGGAGTCGAAAGGATGATTTTTACCAATAGACAATGATAAATGCTATGAATGATAGTGATATAAGGAAATGAGGTACAATTATGGCACTAAACAAGAAGCCTGTAAATGGTATGAAGGATATTTTGCCAGAGGAAATGCAGATCCGTGATTATGTGATGAAAGTAATCAGGGAGACCTACGGCAAATTTGGTTTTACACCGATAGAGACGCCCTGCATGGAGAATATCGAAAATCTGAGCAGCAAGCAGGGGGGCGAAAATGAAAAACTGATTTTTAAGGTGTTAAAGAGGGGGGCGCAGCTCAATCTGGAGACAGCAAAGGCAGAGGCAGATGTTGTTGATTTCGGGATGCGCTATGATCTGACAGTCCCTCTGGTAAGGTATTACTCCAATCATGCAAATGAGTTGCCCTCACCATTCAAGGCGCTGCAGATGGGAAATGTGTGGAGGGCAGACAGGCCGCAGAAGGGCAGATACCGCCAGTTTATGCAATGTGATATCGATATTCTTGGCGAGGAGTCTAATCTTGCGGAGATTGAGCTGATTCTTGCGACGACGACAACGCTCGGAAAACTTGGCTTTCAAAATTTTGAGATTCGTATCAATGACAGAAGAATCCTAAAGGCAATGGCTGCGTACAGCGGATTTGACGAGGCGGATTACGATCACATCTTCATCACGCTTGACAAGATGGATAAGATTGGAATTGAGGGTGTGGAACGTGAGCTGATCGAGGAAGGATATGACAGAGGAAGTGTTGAAAAATATCTTGCACTTTTTAAAGGAATGAATCAGACCAATGACACGCTGGCATTCATCGAGGAAAAAATGACAGGCTTTCTTGACGAAGATGTCAAGGCAGGTTTTCGTGAGATTATTGAGAGTGTCAATACCACAAAGGGCGACTATTTCAAAATGGTATTCGATCCGACATTGGTGCGCGGAATGTCATATTACACAGGCACTATTTTTGAGATTGCGATGCCGGAGTTTGGCGGAAGCTGCGGCGGCGGTGGACGTTATGACAAGATGGTCGGCAGATTTACGGGCCGTGACGTTCCGGCATGCGGCTTTTCGATTGGATTTGAGCGCATTATACTGATTCTGATGGAGAGTGGATTCAAAGTGCCTGACCAGAGCAAAAAGATAGCATATTTGATTGAAAAAGGAGTGTCGGGGAAAGCGCTCTGTGATATCATTGCAAAGGCGCAGAAAGAAAGACAGGACGGCACACAGGTGCTTGTGGCACGGATGAACAAAAACAAGAAATTCCAGAAAGAACAGCTCACAGAGGAAGGCTATGATACGTTCAGGCAATTCTACAAAGAAGACTTAAAGAATTGACAGGCGGCAATAACAGGAAAAGATACTATGAGACCAAAGAGCAAAAAGAAAAAGAAGGCACTTGCACTTGAAATTATAGAACGTCTGAAAAAGGAGTACCCGGATTCGGATTGCACACTGGACTACAATGAAGCGTGGAAGCTGTTGGTGAGTGTGCGCCTGGCAGCACAGTGTACAGATGCACGGGTGAATGTCATTGTGAAGGGGCTCTATGAAAAGTATCCGACGTTGGAAGCGCTTGCGGATGCCGAAGTGGAGGACATTGAACGCATTGTGAAGCCGTGTGGGCTGGGGCACAGCAAAGCGAGGGACATCAGCGCCTGCATGAAGATGCTCCGCGATGATTTCAGCTGCAGTGTGCCAGATGATTTTGACACCCTGCTAAAACTTCCAGGAGTGGGAAGAAAGAGTGCCAATCTCATTATGGGCGATGTGTTTGGCAAGCCGGCGATTGTGACGGACACGCACTGTATCCGGCTTACAAATCGCATGGGGCTGGTTGACAATATAAAAGAACCCAAAAAAGTAGAGATGGCTTTGTGGGAGATTATTCCGCCGAATGAGGGGAATCACTTTTGCCATAGGCTTGTCGACCATGGACGCGAGATTTGTACGGCAAGGACAAAGCCATATTGCGACAGATGTTGTTTAAACGACATCTGCGCAAAAAATATTACATAAAAATCGATTCTCCACAAAGGAAAGCGAACAAAAGAGATGTCAATATTTAACACAGTTTCGGATATACTATAAACAAATATCAATGATTTGTAATATAAAGAAAATTAGTAAGAAAACAGGATGGAACCTCATATGCCGGTACAGGAAAAACTTATCTTTCATTCGATATCAATGGATGACAGGAATTGGATTAACGAAAAGCTAAAGGAGGATAATCTTGATGCCTGTGAATACACTTTTGCAAACAATTATATCTGGGCGAAAGTGTATGACGTGCAGGTTGGATCTGCTTATGGATGTGGCGTGATTCGATATAGAGAACACGAACATTATCAGTATTCCTTTCCTTTTGGAAGCGGAGACAAGCGATCGATGATCGATCATCTGAAAAAAATGTGCGCGGTGCATGGTCATGAGCTGGCGCTCTATCCAGTTGCGGAGGAAAGCCGATTAAAGCTGAATGAATGGTATCCAGGGGAATTTGAAATCATTGCGGAAAGAGATAGTTTTGATTACATGTACACTGTGGAAAAGCTGTCTTCATTAAGGGGAAAGAAGCTGCACGGCAAGCGAAATCATATCGCACGTTTTATGGATGATGGTGATTGGGAATATGAGACAATGACTGCGGCCAATATCCCCGAGTGTCGCAGGCTGGCAAAAGAATGGATTGCACTGCGCGCTGAGAAGTGGAACGACGAGATGGAGCAGGAAATGAACGTGCTGGAGGTTGCGTTTTCCCATTTTAATGAACTCGGGCTTCGGGGCGGTGTATTGTACAAAAGCGGCAAAATCGTTGCGTTTACGATTGGGGAGCCCTTAAATGAAGACATTTTTGTTGTTCATTTTGAAAAGGCATATCCTGATCTGCAGGGTGCATATCCTATGATTAACCAGCAGTTTGTTTTGCATGAAGCACAGGCTTTTACGTATGTAAACCGCGAGGAAGACACAGGTGATTTGGGTCTTAGAAAGGCGAAATTGTCCTACTATCCGGATATTTTGCTGCGAAAGTACAGAGCGGTACAAAGCCATGTCGTATTTGCCGATGAAACGATGTGGGATTCGATTACAGAACTTTGGAACAAGTGCTTTGGGGATGACAGGGCGTATATAAAACTATATCTGGAAAATCGCTTTGAAAACGAAACTATGTACGTGATTTATCAGGATAATCATCCTGTGTCAATGGCTAGTTTTCTGCCGGTGCAGTTAACTGTAAATGGTGAAAAAGTGTGTGCCAGATATGTCTATGCTGTGGCTACGCTGCCAGAGTACAGAAATCAGGGATATGCGTCAGAGATCATAAGACATGCGGCTGAGAAATATCAGGAACCGCTGATTTTGCAACCAGCTGACAGGGATTTGCAGAAGTATTATGAGAAGCATGGGTTTGCGGATGCTTTTGGTGAGAGTCCCTGTTGGATTTATGCCGGCAGGTGTGCTGAGATAGCCAGTGTTCCGTGGCCAGATGGAAATAACCTGATTGCTGCCGAGGGAGCCGGCGGGGATGAAGAGTGGGATGAATCAGGCAGCTGGGTGATTTCTGAGGCAGACGAGAGGGAATACAAAATTGTGCGGGACCAGGCTTTGGCGGGCGAGGGATATGTGGAGTGGGATGAGCATGCAATCGCCTATGCCATTAAAGAGAATAAATTCTGTGGCGGAAGAACACTTTTGCTAACAGAGAATAAAGAGACAGAGACACCCAAAAAGGCTGTGTTGATGTACCGCATTGAAAATGACAGTCTTCATATCATAGAGACGACACTGAACGATGAGGAGCTGTACAATATTTTGCCGGAGCTCTTGCATCATACAAATACAACATGGGCCTTCGAGCGAAATATGGGCGGAATGATACTGCTGCCAGAGTCCTTGCGGGAGTGGAACTGTAGCAAAGGCTATTTGGGATTGACACTTGGATAAAAAAAATCAATAAAAGTGATTAATTTTAATCATTTCATAATGGATAAAGATGTGTTAGTATAAGTACATCAGTGATTAAGAAACAACGATAAAAGGCAATGAAAAGAAGTAGTAACCACATGGAGCATTACAGAGAGCTGCCGTCAGGTGTGAGGCAGTATGTGAAATATGGCGAACTCATCTTGGAGCTGTGTGTCTGAACCGGTTTTGGAATCATCAGTAGGACACAACGGGAACCCCAACGTTATATGGGGAAAGCATGATAGTGCTGAAGAGAGTATGTTTTGATATGGTTTTCATATTAGAACATAAAGTAGAGTGGTACCGCGGAAGAATTGGAAAGGGTCTTTCGTCTCTACAACGGTAATGTTGTGGAGTCGAAAGACTTTTTGAGTATGAAAAGTGGAGGATTAAAACATGAAAAATGCAAGTAAGTATGAAAAATCATATTTTTTACCCCCTGTCTGTACATATGACTGGGTAAAGAAGGATGCGATCACAGCGCCGCCGATTTGGTGTTCTGTCGACTTGAGAGATGGAAATCAGGCACTGATAGAGCCTATGAGTCTGGATGAGAAATTACAGTTTTTTGAGATGCTTGTGGATATTGGATTCAAAGAGATTGAGGTTGGATTCCCGGCGGCATCGGAGACAGAGTATGAGTTTATGCGTGCTTTGATTGAGCGAAATATGATACCAGACGATGTGACAGTGCAAGTGCTGACACAGGCAAGGGAACATATTATCAAAAAGACCTTTGAGGCAGTCAAGGGGGCGCCCCATGCAGTGATTCATCTCTACAACTCTACATCTGTAGCACAAAGAGAACAAGTGTTTAAGAAGAGCAAAGAAGAAATCAAGAAGATTGCGACTGACGGCGCAGAACTGTTGAAAAAACTGGCATCGGAGACGGACGGAAATTTCTCGTTTGAGTATAGTCCTGAGAGTTTCCATGGCACAGAGGTTGACTATGCAGTCGAAGTCTGCAATGCAGTGCTTGATATCTGGCAGCCGACAGCGGATAAAAAGGCAATCATCAATATCCCGACGACAGTTGAAAATGCCATGCCGCATGTGTTTGCCACACAGGTAGAATATATTCA
Source organism: uncultured Lachnospiraceae bacterium (assembly GCA_947178145.1). Lineage (GTDB taxonomy): Bacteria > Bacillota > Clostridia > Lachnospirales > Lachnospiraceae > COE1. The sequence continues at coordinate 57,113 of CAMWXE010000025.1, forward strand.
TAAGAATCTGAAATACAGGGATGCAGTGGTGCTTTCTGTACATCCGCATAATGACCGCGGCTGCGGTGTGTGTGATGCCGAGCTCAGCGTTCTTGCCGGTGCAGATCGCGTTGAGGGAACGCTTTTTGGAAATGGTGAGCGGACAGGAAATGTTGATTTGATTACGGTGGCAATGAACATGTTTTCTCATGGTGTCGATCCGAAGCTTGATTTCTCCAATATGCCTGAAATCAGAGAAAAGTACGAATTGTTCACGCGCATGAGGGTGCATGAGCGGCAGCCATACTCAGGAGACCTTGTATTTACAGCTTTTTCAGGTTCTCATCAGGATGCTATCGCAAAGGGAATGCAGTGGCGTGAGGACAAAAATACAGACAAGTGGACAGTGCCATATCTGCCAGTCGATCCAAAGGACGTAGGGCGAAATTATGACGCAGATGTGATTCGGATCAACAGTCAGTCTGGAAAGGGCGGCGTAAACTATATATTGAAACAGAATTATGGGATTTCCATGCCTTATGCGATGCGTGAGGAGGTCGGATATTTGGTAAAAGATATCTCTGACCAGGAGCATAAAGTCCTTTCTCCGCAGTGGGTATATGATATTTTCTGTGAAAATTATGTCGATAATATGCCAATATTTCAGATTAATGAGTGCCATTTTAAACAAGTCGACGGCATTATGGCAGAGGCAGTGATTACCTGCGGAGACAAAAAAACGACGGTGGATGCGAACGGAAATGGGCGGCTTGATGCGGTGAGCAACACGATCAAACAATATTTTGGCGTTAGTTACCAGTTATCAGACTACGAGGAGCATGCCCTCACCAAAGGCTCGTCATCAAAGGCCATCGCATATGTGGGTGTCACCTGCAATGGCGAGAAATTCTGGGGTGTTGGTATGGATGACGACATTATTAAGGCATCGATACACGCGCTCTGTGTCAGCGTCAACAAGCTTCCGCAGGTTCAGGAAAATGCGGCGTGCCAGGATGAGCGCATGATGGAGATTTTGAACTATATACAGGCAAATTACCAGGCGACAGCGCTCAGCGATGTGGCGGAGCATTTTCACCTTTCAGAGCCCTATTTAAGCAAATATATCCATGAGAAGTCAGGGAAGACATTTGGGGATATTCTGATTAACATACGCCTGAAAAAGGCAAAGACGCTGCTTCGCAATGGAAATATGACTGTTGAGAATGTGGCAATGGCGGTGGGGTATCCCAACGTGGAGCATTTTAATCGGATTTTTAAGAAGAAAATGGGTATGACACCAGTACAATATAGAAAAGGCGGGCAGCAATAAAATGCGGGAAGAAATCAGAACTGCACTTGTACAATACACTGATGAAAAGTATAAGGAATTTTCGGCAGGACTCATCCCTGAGGCCAGACCCCTCATAGGGGTGAGGCTGCCGCAGCTCAGACAGTTTGCGAAGCGTATTGTGAATGATCAGGAAGATAAGCTGCGTTGGCAGAAGGAAATTGCCAGATATGACGGAGAATATGAGGACATTTATTTTGAGGAGACGATGCTTCGCGGAATGCTGATCGGATATGGAACAGCTAAGAAAAACTGTCCCTGTGAGGAGGGTCTGTCTTACCTGAAGTCCTTTATTCCCTATATTGATAATTGGTCTGTATGTGACAGCTTCTGCAATTCTTTTACCTTTGCAAACCGGTATCGCGACGAGGTATGGGAGTTTTTGCAGCCATATTTGTATTCTGACCGGGAATATGAGGTCAGAGTGGCGCTGATTCTGCTGTTGTGCCAGTATCTGAAATATGACATTGACAACAGGAAAATCGCAAGAAACAGAAAAGTCGGCATGGAAGATATGACGTACAGTTTTCCGAATCAGGAGCTTTCGGTATGTACAAGGGCACAGTATCCATATTTGGATAGAATACTTGCCACATTAAACAGGGCGTTTCATCAGGGATACTATGCGCAGATGGCAGCGGCGTGGCTTATGGCGGAAACGTTTATCTGCTTTCCCTATGAGAGTGTCAGGATGCTTACCTGTGACTGTCAGATGGATCCATGGACTTATAACAAGGCATTGCAGAAGATACGCGAATCCCTGAATCCCGATCCGTCTGTAAAGGAATATATGAAAAGTCTGAAAAAAGGATGACAAATGATTGATTTCGTGGTAAAATTTTTGAGTGTACACAGGTACGGAAAGAAATTCGGAGGCGACAAATGGGCGATTTCAAGGAAAGTTTATATCAAAAGAAAAGTTTTATCTATCAGATTAACGAGGAGTACTATGCAATTGGGGCAAACACGTTTGCTAATGTGACAGCATCTCCCGAGGTGGATAACATAGAACTTTTACAGAACGCCCTGAAAAAGCAAAATGACAGACAAATTGCAAAATATCTGGAAAAGATTGTGCGCAATGCCAATTTTTATCGTGTGGATGCAAGGGAACACTATAAGCTTCAGGATAAACTTTTCAAGTTTCTTGACAGGCTCGAAGCAAGCGATGAAGCGGCGTTCAGGTCCCTTCAGGAGCAAGTGTTCCGCTTTGATGAACTGTGTGAAAAATATCAGCAGTAAATGTGATCATTTGAATCAATTTTATTTCTTTTGTAGACAAATGATAATAATTGTGTTATGATTACAGACGTGATGAATATCATATCCAGCACCCGTAGTCTAATGGATAGAACGGAGGCCTCCGACGCCTTTAATGCAGGTTCGATTCCTG